>JAUXAJ010000016.1 GCA_030620005.1 Promethearchaeota archaeon
GGCAATTGTCCTTACCTTTCCCGATTCGAACAGCTTTTTCAAGATCAATTTTTCGCTGAAATATTTCACGCCTAACTTCTTTATCCACTTTACCAACCTGTGATACTTCCTATTAGGACAGTTTTCGTTGGGACAATATAGCTTGGTACCCTCGTTAACTAATTCGGTCTCGCACGCCTTGCAAGACCTTGGAACTTCTATTTCTCTTGCGCCTTCTGGATTTTCCAGCACTCGCTCGATTTTAGGAATTATGTCTCCACGCTTGGTAATCACGACTACCGAGCCGATCTTCAGCCCCAAGCCAACGATCAAGTCAGGATTTGCCAAGCTTGCTTTCTGGATGGTGGAACCCATCAATCGCACGGGTTCTACCACGGCAACGGGGGTGTAAATCGACCCGCTCACGTACCATTTCACGTCCAACACTCTCGTTTCGATCTCTTCTGCGACGAACTTGAAAGCAACTTGCTTCGTTGGTCGAGCCCGCTTCATGTCTTCCAGGTCAATTTGTTTTCCCTTTATCACCAAGCCGTCAATGTCGTAATTCAAGGAATCCCTTATCAAGTCCATTATTTTCTGGCGATATTCAATTACTTTTTTATTACTTTCGAACAACTTAGTTTTTACCACGTCAAAACCGTTTTCCTTGAGCCACTTGAGCTTTTGAATCTCGGTCTTGAATTCCATCGCGCCGTCCAAGTCAATGCAGTCGTAATAGATCAAGTTCAAGTCCTCGCAACCCTTGCCATCCTTTCTCCTGACAATTCCGGCTGCCGCGTTCCTGCAATTTTGCTTGTCTGCGTGATTTTGCTTGTATACATCTCGGAACATCAATGTTTCCGCCCGAACCGCTCCCGTAAAATTCACGCCCAGTTTAGGAACGAACCCTTTCATTAACATGAGGTTTTGCGTCACATCGTCTCCAACTTTTCCGTCGCCCCGTGTAACCGCGCATTGAAACACGCCGCTCTTGTATTGCACTTCCATGCTGATGCCGTCTAACTTGAACTGAACGATGTGCCGGGAATGGCCGACCTTCCTCGCCCACTTAGAAAATTCTTCCGGAGTAGATACCTTTTCTTGAGAACCCATGGGGATCAGGTGTTCTCGCTTGGCAAACAAGGTAGATTCGTCTTTTCCGACTGTGGAGAAAATTAAATTGTCGGGGTCGAGCTCTCTTAATTCGTCTTCCAAGGCGTCGTATTTCGCGTCAGAAATTTCGGGCTCCGCTCGGTAATAAAGATGCCTGTGCCTGTTTATCTCGTAGACCAGCTCTGCGACCCTTTTTTGCTTCGGATTGGGCTCGATTGGAGAAGAACTTCCTTTACGTTCCGATCCTTTTTCGCTTTCAAAATTTGAAATTTGTTTTTTCAATAAAGAATCACTATGGGATTATTATCTTTACATGTAATAAAAAAAAATTCGTTTTAAAAGTTTAGGTCCAATTGAAATTTCTGATTTTTTCTTTATATAAAACCATTTGATCTAAGCTATCTTCCCACCTGAAATTTTGTTAAGATTATTCTCATCAAATAAACTTCCTAATTTTCATACTATAACATTGAATGTCATAGATTCAATTGAATGTCATAGATTCAATATTAAATATCTATAATAAATGAACCGTTGAAAAAATTCTGGACAAATCTCCTCATGTAGACCGAGAACGGACTGTCACGCAATAACAAAAAAGCATTGCGAAGTTTTTAAATGAAATAAAAAAAAAATGTTATAAGAAATTATATCTTGCTTTGTTCTTTTAGGTAGTTGAGATAATTTTTTTCCTTTTCTTCGTGGATTTTTTTCAATTCCAATTTCTTCGCCTCCCATTCTGGCCCATGTAAAGTGTAGAATTTTAAGATTAGGGCACCAAGAAAGATAGATATTGCTGGAATTACCGAAAAACCAATCATTATCCCCATTTTAGCCGTTTCCGATTGAATAATTAAATCTTTTTGAAAGCCAAAGGAAGAGAGCATTAAAAGGAAAAGCCAATTTGCAATTGAAATAGCTGGCTTTGTTATTAGCGCTTGGATTCCTGTATATGTCGCTTCTCTCCGTTTACCCGTGCGTGTTTCATCATAATCAACCGTATCAGCAAAAATGAGCTGAGCAGAAAGACTTATTGCTGATAATCCCACGCCGATTAATAAAAGGCTGAAAATTGCGGTAGTAAAAGTCCATCCAGTGATAAAAATTAAGATAAAACTCAAGCCACATGTAATACAACCTGTTATTACGATCTTTTTAAGCCCGTATTTCGCTATTAACTTGCTAAACACGGGAGTAAACGCAAACATCATTATAAACACTAATAATAAAGGCAGAATTGCCATTGCACCATCAAGCTCTAAAACATAATCCACGTAATAATATACGGCCGTTGTTAATATTGTAGATGCAATGTAAAAAGTAAAACCTCCCGCTTCCAATATTAGAAAAGGCTTGTTCTTGAATGTTTCCTTGATCGAATCGACGAGTCCTAAAGTCTCTTCAATTTGAACATATTCATTTTCTTTTATCAAGTAACTCGATATAAAAATTATTATCCCACATATAATACCTAAGATAATCATTATAGGAAGAAAAGAAGGGTCTATTCCAGTGGAGGCATCTCCCGTTAATAGGAAAATAGGTAAGCTAGATGAAACAATAAACCCAATAGCACCTATTAACGTTGAATAAACTATTAAACTCCCCCTTTCCTTTGAAGATATTGCCATTGCAGCGGGTAAAGCAGATAGTATTAGCCCTACTATGGTAAATATCGTATCAAGAAAAAAGAGCATTAATAAGAAATAGATAAATAATGCCATTTCATTATTGACATCAACAAAGGGCGTCCAACATAAAATGAATAAGATCGTGTATACTGGAGCGCCAAATCGAAGATAAGGGATTCGTCGTCCCATCCTCGTCTTCGTTTTATCTGCAATATATCCAAATACTGGATCATTTATTGCATTCCACACTCCAAACAATAACCAAGCAATTCCAATTAATTCTGCGCTTAATCCCAATTTGACATTATAAAAAAAAGTCATTGCAGCAAATCCAATACCTGATAAAATATTGCTTGCGGTGCTTGCACCGCCAAAAGCGACTTTAGATTTTACCGGAATAACGTCAAATATCTCATCTTCAGAACTTATATTTTTCACCATTTTTTTATTTTTAATTTATTTTATGATTGAAATTGTTAAGATATAAATTTTTAAAGTTAAATAAGTCATCGTTTGAACTCGTGTAAATTAAATATCTATAATAAATGAAAATGAAAAAAAAAAATCGTGTTTAGAATTGTATATATTAAAGCTTATTTAAGCGGCGGTATATTTTTCTCATTGTTTTATAGATATTTAAGTACTCCTTGTAAAGTTTATCGTAAATTTGCCTATTTTCCGGATTTGGTTTGAATTCGTTTGAAATTTTAACGTGTTTATAGACATGATCCCACTCCATATAGCCAAGTCCGACGGATGCCATGAATGCTGCCCCGCGGGCATTCGCTTGTATTGGATCTTTTACCTGTTTTATCTTTCGGTTTAGAACATCTGCAAATATCTGACACCAAATGTTACTGCTACCGCCCCCACCGATTATATTAAGCTCAGGCATTATTTTATTATCTTGGATCATGTGTGGTTTTTCTTTCCTTACCCACTTTTCAATGAATTTCTCCACGTAGTATAGAAGCCATCGCACGTTATAAGCAACTCCTTCAAATATAGCTCGTATCATGTGTTCACGCGTCATTTCTAACGATAGATTGTATAATCCACCTCGAATTGAGTGATCGTCTACGGGAGATCTCTCTCCAATAAGCCACGGCGTAAATATTAGATTGTTCGAGCCTGCTGGTACACCTTCCACGATTTTATCGAATATCTTATATACATCTGGAACGGCCTCTTCCCTTAAGAGCTCGTCTTTATGATACAAGAATTTATCTTTTATGTACGATAATGCCCCTCCGGCTATCTCTTGTTCATTAGCTAGTAAGTACCTGCCTTTTATTGCAGAAGGAAAACTCGCCATGCTGTGAAAGATATCCATCTTTTTGTATGGTAAATGACACAATAGCCAATCAGATGTACCAATATATATGTGTCCCTCGTAATCTCTGACAGCTCCAGATCCTATTGTAGCCGCGTGTAAGTCGGGCGCCCCCATGACAACTTTTGTTCCTTTGTTTAACCCTAATTCGTCGGCAATTTCGCTTTTTATTGGTCCTAGAACATCTGTAGACCATCTAAGATCTGTAGGAAATTTATCGGGGTCTACTTTAGTCATTTTCATCAATTTATTGTAATACTTCACGTCGTTAATGTCTCTAATGTCCGTTAAATAGTGCATCTGAATGGAGGCGAAGGAAGCTGCTATCTTGCCCGTCAATTTTAAATTTACGAAATCTTGGGGCTCTAAAAACATGTGAGTTTTCTCGTAAATATCAGGATGTTGATCTTTTATCCATAAAATATGCCCTAATGGATCTTTACCTGACAATGATGGACCTCCGCCAGTTATTTTAACCCACTTTAAAATTTTTCTCAACGAATATCCCGAAACTTTTAACAAACTCTTGTGAATTTGTTCCATGTAAGGGGCTCCTCGAGTGTCCATCCAAATTACAGAATTCATTAAATGATTGCCGTCTTTACCAACTGCAACCGTACCACTCCATTGACTACTATTGCAAACGCCCACGATATCTTCTACGGGAACGCAACCACTGTCAATAACTTTTTTAGACATTTTTTTTATTGCATTCCACCAATCGTCAGGATCTTGTTCCGCTCCACCGCCTTTAAATAAATGTAATGGGACTTCCTCAAACGCCCATTCAAGAACATCACCATGAGTAGAGACTATCGCTACCTTTGGTCCTGAAGTCCCGTGATCAATTGCTAAAATAAATTTTTTTTCTTTTATTGACATGATTTAAATTTAATTGAAAGTCATTAATTAATTTTTATTTTATGCGATCAATATTTAAAGATTTAGATTTATTTTCAAAATTTATAGTATCCATCAGAAATCTCAGGACCTAAGCCTTGAGCCTTTTTACTCAAAAGTAGTAAAGAAATTTAAGAAAAAGAAGATTTTTGATGAATTCTATAAAACCTGAACCCATATCGGACCGTTCCAAGCGGCTCCACCTTCGGAATCCAGCACTCTAACATAGTAGTAGTCAGCACCATTAGTGTTTAATTCATCTGGATCTACCGGTTGTATCGACCGCTCGTTAACATACCAGTTCCCATCGTCTTTCAAGACACAATTCTCGTATTTCGTACCTGTAATGACAGAATCATCTGTAACGGAAATTTGTTTGATTGGTTCGTTTATATTTCCATAAGATTTCCATAATTTTGAATTTTTATATATTTTAATTTCCACGATTTTCTTTACGCTATTAGGAAACATTGAAACACCATCGGCACACATCAAGATTTCAATTTGCCTTTTCGAATCATCTTCAGGGACAGTTAAGGTCGAATCGTGAACACCTACATTTATCCCATTAATTTTGAAATCTATATAATGGCGGTTTACCCAGGTCGTGGCATACGCCGATCGTCTTTTTAAAGCGTCAAATACACTTCTCCTGTCAAGTCTATACGCGTAAATCCCTGTTAATCCATTTGGATAAGGAGTGCCGTAATGAAATGCGGCAAGAGTGTATGGTTGTTGGGTGAGAGTCCTTGCTTTAGTATGGGATATTGAATGTCCTAATCTCCCATCGTGACTATCTCCCGAAGCCATAATCCCCAATTTCCTTCCCATTTTAAGGGCATCTCTTACGGAATATCCATATCCTACTAACTCTTGTCCTTGTGTGTATAAATTATCTTCACCCCAACATTCACAAGAACCATGACATGAATATATTTCTGTCATTGTATTTATATCTTCATCGTAAAATCCAAAGTCTGTTGGCATGTTCTTTCTTATACTATGATGCGACCAAGAGATAAATTCGTTTTTAGAATGTTTCTTTATGTCGTTATATAATTCTTCTGGATTGTAATGAGTTAGAGAAGAGTAAAATGGCATGTTGTCGTTTTTAAAATATACATTCACATGGCCGTTAGAACAAAGCGTTCCAGGGCCACTTACCCATGGCGTCCATTCCAACGCCACAATCGTGGCAAACTTTCCATCGTCGTTAAATTCGTTTGTAGTATCTATGTAATTTTGGAATGTATCAAAAAGATCTAAATCGCCAAATCTAGGAAACATCTCAGCGTGATCTGTCAAGGCTGCAAAATCTAGCAACGCTACATCTCGAGCGAATTCATATGTTTCGGTAGGTGATCCGGAACCATCAGATAAAATCGTATGCCCATGAATATCACCCCAAAATAAACTTTTAAACACTTCTGTTTCAGGTTTAACAATTATTGGATTGCTACGATATCTCAAGCCTGTTTTTTTCTCTACAACTTTAATGTAATGTATACCAAGGGAAGTAATGCTCATTTCAAATGTTTTTTTTCCATTGTCGGCATCTTTAAATCTATATGCAGGTATCAATCCATTCCACATAAAGTTAGAAGAAAATACATGATCCTCGGGTAAATATGCTATAGCATTGAACTTATTTAAATTATTATAACTATAAGATTCTATTTCAAAAGATATTGCATCTTGATAAGTTCCAGCTAGTCTTTCGTATTGATCCCAAGCTTCTACAGACACTTCGAAAGGATCGTTTTGTCTCACGATGGATGGTGCGTGGATCCATAAGGTTTCTTTTTCATTATCAACAATAACATTAAAATCAATAAATAAGAACATCCAGAAGCTAATATTAATCATTATTAAAGTAATTTTTCCGATAAAGATCATTTTCTTTTTAGATTCTTTATCTATCTTTTTTTTAATGTATTTTTTCATGGTTATCAACCATTTTGAATAATTTTTATATAATTAGTAGATAAAATAGTAATATAATAAGCTGGAAAATTACTAAAATTAGCCCCAATACATTTATTTTTCTGTTTTTCTGAAATAATAGAATACTTGCGCATAAAATGCCTAAAGGCATTAAAGTAGCATTTGAAAAAAAAATACCAATCATGAAAATTAAAATAAATACGACCTTTTTTCTCTGCGTCAACGGTCGAGGATTTTGATTTCTTTTTAATTTTATATCTGCTTCATTCCCATTAAGATTACATTCTTGTCCAATTTCGTGAGAGTTTTTCACAATAGTTAAGATTTATTTTATTAAATATATAAAATTTTTTAAAAAATCATTTATAGTTACATATAAATAACTCATCATTTTGACTTTAATAATCTTGTTCCCTTTTTATTTTATATTAGGATTAAATTCTTCAGAATTATTGATGTTTTTAACCATCCAAACAGTTTTTAATTTCGTGATATTTAACATTTTATTATATTTAGGGATTTACTTACTCCAAAGAAATAAAACATTAATTAAGAAAAGAAACACTCTAAAAACAAGTTTATTTATCGAAATCGGTAATTCAATCTTCTCCTTTATCATGTATTTCTTTGTAAATTTTTCATTACCAGCTATAATATTATATCTATTTTTGTTTTTCAGCGTCCCATTTTTTATCATTTATATGCAATATTATGAAAAAACTAAATTTTCTGAAATGAAAACATTAATATTATACTTCCTTTCTTACCCTGGAGCTTTTATCTTGAGTATTGCGCTTACAAGTACCATTTTTAATATGATAGGAATCCATAATGTACTCTTGTTTGGAAGTTCATGATGATAGGAAATAAAGCATTTAATATACTTGCTTATCTCTTTATTATTGTATCTTTTCCGTTTGTTAGCCATTCTATATCAAATTCGCAATACACAATTCTTTCCGAATATTCAATCCGACCACATTCAAAAAGGCAAGAAATTCTCTGGTTGCTATGAACGGCAATTTGAGAATACCCTGAAGGGCCTTCGTATAACAATTTTTCAACCGTCCAAGAATTGCATTCATCGTAAGATATTTTAATTGTCATTCGACACCGAGAAATGTAATCCGCGGAATTGCAAAATAATATTCGGTTTCTGGTGAATTTCTTATTGTCTGTGAAGCGACAGATCGAGGCTAAACAAATAGGTGTTGGTAAATCTTCGAGCTATTATTAAGCTAGAGAATAAATAACACGGAGCATATTCGAGAATAATATTAAAAAAAAATAATATGAAAAAAAAAAAGAGAAATTATTCAATCATCAGACATATTTTGTCGATCTTCCTTATTGTTTCATCAACGATTTCATCGGTATGAATCATCATCGTATAGAAACGAGAACCAGCGACTGAAATTATTTCTTGATCTACTAACGCAGCACCCATTTCCCCCATAAAATCCTTTCTTATTGGAATTTCACCCACTTGGTTTGGTTTTTTTAAATCCAAGCCGAATACGCACGATGTTTGGAAATGCACGGTTCCACCAAAATTATAAGAAAACCAGGGTAACTCATTCTTTTGAAAAACCTCGTTTAAACCATCGGCTAATCGAGTAGCCGCATGGGTAGCCTTTTCTGTTGTATTAGTTTCCTCAACAAACTTAATTGAATGATAAGCTGCTGCACAAGTTAGAGGATTTGCTGCCAATGTTCCTCCACAATATGTTCTTTTTCCACCACTAACACCCGCAGCACAAACGCTCATGACATCAGTTCGACCACCAATGGCTGCTGCCGAAGGAAATCCGTGTCCTATGATTTTTGCAAAAACAGAGATATCCGGAGTATATCCATAATAGGCTTGTCCACCGCCCATATGTAACCTGAAAGCGCAGACGACTTCGTCGGAAATCAATAACGCTTTGTTTTCTTGGCATAATTCTTCCACTTCTTTATTAAACGCTGGTCTAACAGGATTTGCCCCAGATTCTCCTCCCATCGGCTCAAGGATTACAGCTGCGACTTTCCGCTTTTCTTTAAACATCCTTCTCAATTCTTCAATATCGTTAGGCGGGCAAGAATCAATCCACTTGAACGCGGCTTTTGGTATTCCATGGGACTCTAACAATTTCGTTCCGGGAACATGCATGTCGTAGACGAGCTGATCCGCCCAACCGTGATAACTACCTCCTATTTTTATGACCCATTTGCGATTCGTGAATGTTCTAGCAATTCTAATGGCGAGCATATCGGCTTCGGTACCCGTTTGCAACCATCTAATGATCTCGCAAGAAGGAAAATGTTTTTGTAATTGTTCGGCGGCTAAATATTCGTATTCGTGAGTTATTCCGTGACAAGGTCCAATATTCTTTATTACATCAACCACTTTATCTATTAATGGAGGATATTGATGTCCTAGAATGATGGGTCCCCCACAGCAGAGAAAATCCGTAAACACAACATCGTCAACTGTTTCCATGTAACAGTCGTATACCTTTTTACTTGCTAAAGGGAATGGATAATTAAACGCGAGATTATGTTCAACACCACCAGGAATTATCTTGCGTGTACGTTCAAAAACTTCCTTAGACTTGGGATGATTTTTGTGATAACGTTCCACTACTCCTTTTAACGCTTCAGGTTTAAATTTTCTTATTGGATTACTCACAATATTTTCAATCTTTGCTTTTATTTCTTCATATTTCATTGTCATTTTTTAGCACGGTATATTTTTTTTTATTATCCTTTGTGCAAAAGAGAACTGTCAAAAAATAAGTTTATGATCTAAAAAGATTTTATGATCAACCAAATTAAGAAGAATGTGAATAACGTTTAAAATTATATGGTAATCAATTAATTTCGATAAAAAAAAAAAAATAAAATAATTTTAAATATTAAGTTCTTTTAATTTTTCCCTATTAGCCGCAACCTTATCAGGGGTCAAATCATACCATCTCCAGAATATAAAAATTGATATGAGCACTATAATTGCAGGAACGATTGCCGCATGAATGCGAATCCCAAACACAGCTAATTCCCAACCTGATGGATTTGCCGCTTTCAATGCATCGAGACTTGATACTCCCTCAGGGAACCCCGTCAGCGTGTGTACGATTGCTATAGTCCAAACAATTGAACTATTACCGAGACGGATAAAAAACGCTTGAAAACCATAATAAACGCCTTGACGCCTTTGCTTGGTCCTAACAGCGATATCGTCTAAAACATCTGCCATTGCCACGGGATCGGTAAACCATTGGCCCCCAACTCCAACTCCAAAAAATACCAAGCTAATCATCCAACCGATCAAGCCAGATACAAAGATCAGCGGTATAAATGTGAAAAACATTACAAAACCGCCGTACATGCTAATTTTTCTGTTATCGTTTATTTTCTTGGACATTCTAAACCAGATTGGTACAGAAATGAGAGCGCCTAGCATCATGGCTGCTAAGAGAAGCGTAATTCCGCTCGCTTCTATGTCTAAACTGAATGTGACTATATAAAATGCAGAATATTGTAGCATCACGGCTCCTACTTGGTAGCCAAAGAACAGTATGACCTTACCCATGAAACGCTTATCTGTGATTGTTTTTTTAGTTGTTTTAAAAAAAGATTCAACATCCGCTTCTTCTTTGACTTTCTGTAATTGTTCGTATCCTTCTCGAGTTCGTTTATCTTCCCACACTCCTGGAAGAAAGAGAAGAATGAATAGAAAGCCCATCCCAACGCTAACGAGGGCTGCGTTGACGTACGTGGAGCGAACACCAGTAATAATGAACATTGGTGGTATTATCGCAGATATAACGAGACCAAAGATCCCTATAATTGTTCCAAATCCTGTTACCGTTCTCCGCTCATCTAATCCTCGAAATTTGACAGGATATATAGATAAAACATTCACATCAAATAATGTGTTCATCGTGTCGTAGAGACATATTGAAACTAAGTACCATCCAAATACGGGCAGCTGATGGCTTGGGTCCGCAATGGGATCCCATTGTAATGGGATTAGGAATATGCTTAAATAAGTAAATAACCACAATACAGCGCCAATGATAATCCATGGAAATCTTTTTAATCCTCTTTTTCGTTCCCAAGGCATGTGTATTCTTTCCATGATGTAACCAATAAGGGGGTCGTTAACAGCGTTCCAAACTGAAAATATTGTGTACGCCAAAGCAGCTAACAACACATTCAGACCGATTACTGCCTCATAATAAAATAAGACGCTAAAACCGAATGCAGATGAGATCCATTGACCAAATAATTGTCGTGAACCATAACTTGCCATGATTTTTTTGGAATATGTAAATTCTTCATTTTTTGCCATAAATTACTCACTTTATTTATTTATATTGTTTTTTTAATTTTTCAAGTTTTTAAAACTTTTTTAATTGTATTATAATTTAACCATTAACACATTTAAACTTAATATATAAGAGTAATTTATTATTAACATAAGGTTTTAATTAATAATCATTTTAACTTGAATTTATAACAATAAAGAAATTGAGGAATGTTAAATGAAAATTGTAGTATTTGAACCACATCCAGACGATTTATTATTTGGTCCTGGTCCTATTCTTCTTGATTGGATTAAAGAAGGAACTCACGATATTCATGTAGTCACGGTTACTGATGGTAGAGCTTGTTTTAGATCAGGGGAAGATTCTTTTGCTCCTGAAGTTGCAAAAATGACTGAAGACGATGTAGCCAACATGAGGATTAACGAAGCCATTCAATCAATCAAATTTCTAGGGCTTTCTGCTGAAAATCAACATTTATTCTACTTTCACGACGCCGATGGTCAAAAATACGTTAAAGAGGGCGTAGAGAAAGCAAAACCAATTATCAAGGACGTTGATCGCCTGGTCTTACCGAGTACTAACAATAGGCACGAAGACCATCAGGCAACACACGATATCGCAATTGGGGCAGCAAAAGAACTAGAGTTAAAAAATATCGAATATTTCGTTTATTTCATTCCCTCCTATGGGCAGTTCAAAGACGATTCTAAGGACAATCAATTCGAGTTTACAATTAACGAAGAAAAAGCAGGTGTTCTGAAAGAGTGGCTAGATATTTACCAATCTCAAGCAAAACTTAAGTGGACGTGGAAAATGTATAATAGGTTCTTAAAAAAAGTTAGAACTTGGAAATATGCAACCTATTCTTTTGATGATATCGACAAGTTTTATAATTTTTAGGTTTAAAAGTACAAATTTTTAAAGAATATCATGGTTAAAAACTTTCAATTTACTATACGGATGATTTTATGAAGAAAAAAGTTCTCATAATTGGTTCTGGAATTGGTGGCTCCGGAATTGGAGCGTTGTTAAGTAATACTTCGAAATTTGATGTGGAGATATTTGAAAAAAATTCATTAATAGGCGGTAGATTTTCCACTTATGAAAAAAATGGTTGGAGATTGGATGTAGGATGCCATCTTATTGCAAATTGTGAGAATGGAACTATTGGATGGATTTTGAAAAAGATTGGAAGAGAAAATGCTGTAGAATGGTCATATTCCAGAAGTCCTACCCCCAAATTTTATTATATCGATCAATTTCTTCACTTTCCAAGAGAGCTTATTCGGTTAAACATTACTCCAGAGGATTTAAAAGGTTTACTCAAATTAATGAAAAGCCTAAACGATTTTCCCGAAGAAGAGCTCTTAGAACTTGAAAAACAAAGAGTCGACATGCATACGTTTCTATCAGCTTATACAAAAAACAATGAAGTTCTTTCACTTTTTAGCTTTTTTGCAGGACTTTATTTTGTAATTCCAGACTTTGCAACCCCTGCTTGTGAATGGATACGATGTCAACGAAAAATATTAAATTTTAAAACTTCTGGATACCCTATCGGAGGTACTATTAGTATTCCTAAAGCATTTTGTAACCACGTAAAAGATCATGGAGGAAAAGTGCACACCAACAAAGAAGTTAAAAAAATAATTATTAAAAATGGGAAGGCAATAGGATTAGAAACGGAAGATGGAATTATTAATGGTGATCTCATCATCTCAAATGCAGGAATTAAAAAAACCATTTTCAGTTTAATCGGAAATCAATATTTTAAGGAAGATTATCTTAAGAAAATTGAATCCTATAACTATTCGCTTACTACAATTCAAGCTAAGATTGCTTTAGATAAAAAAATCTCGAATGAAAAAATGATAATGTTTGTTGGAAAAGATGTCGCTCTTGACGAGTGGAAAGAGAATGCAGTAAGCAAAGACTACATCGAAGAAATACCAGAATTTCATCCTGTACTTTTCATCCCAATAGTTTCAAACTTGGATCCTTCCCTTGTTCCGGAAGGTAAACAGTTAATTTTTGCAGGAGGCGGATGTTTAATACCTCGTCAAGGATTTAGTAATAAAAAACACAAGGAAGGATGGACAAGAGCGATCATTAACAGTTTAGAAAAAATATATCCCGAAATTCGAGATCATATTTTGTGGGTTGAAACAACGACACCAGAAGATATTGATAACTTTGTTGGTGAAGATGGTAACGTGATTGGAATAGCCCAGACTATCGACCAGGTAGGTAGTAATAGACCCACTCACGAACTTCCTTCAATTGATAATTTATTTTGTTGCTGCGCTGATACTGGAACAACGGGAATCGGGGGAGAATTAGCAGCAAATTCTGCTATTGAATTATATTCAAAAATTATGACTAAAAATAAAATTTAGAGTCTTTTATACTCTTGACTATTAAGGGTGCTGGATCCTAGTGATGAAGAGGAAATTAAAAGAATTGTGAACACGATTGTTCATTTCACGATACATATAAAAAGACGATAGAAGAATATTAAAAAAAAATAGATATTACACTGACTTTGATATTTCTCTATGTTCCTTTGTGATTAAAAATCTTACGATCTCAGTGCTGTTCTTTATTCCATGGTACTCTTTAATCGCTTCTAATTTTTCAAATAGTTCGTTATCTAGAGGTATATGCAAATCGTGATGTTTTTCAGAGGTCATAAGTTATAATTTAATAATTTTATTTAAAAATTTTATTCAAATTTTAATACTTCTTTCATTTTCTTTACAAATTTATAATTATTTATAGAAATAAAAATATATCCAATATTTAGAGATCTTTGGAAATTTTTTGCATAATTTTTGCGGATTTTTGTTTAATTTTTGGTCGAAACTTGGATAACTTTTTATATCATATTGAAATATATAAAATATCATCACGTAGTTGGATAAGTTTGGTAATTAGAAGAAAACAATATTTTACCATTTTTATTGTAAACTTTATCCATGCGTGAATTAAAAGAACATTCACAAAACAATGAATGAAATAATAATTGCAATTATAATCTTAATTGTCGGACTTATTTTTATAATTTTTTCAAGCCAAATCGCCGTAAAACATTCCGCAGCCCTTGCGTCTGCGCTTGGAGTATCACCTTTAATAATTGGCGTAACATTAGTGTCCATTGGTACAGATCTTTCTGAAATTATGAACTCGATCATATCTTGTAGTTTAGGGCACGGGGATATAGATGTGGGAGACTCTATCGAGTCAAATTTAACTCAAATAACGTTAGTTTTTGGCCTCTTGCCTATAGTCTGTGGCTCTTTCCATGTTGAAAGGAAGACTGCCATTATTTTGGGTTCGTGTGAGATATTAGCATTAATAACAGTATTTTCTGTAGTAGAAAAGGGATACTTCACGCGACTTAACGCGTTATTCATGGTAGGGAGTCTTGTAATTTATTTCTGGATAATATATAACGCAAATAAAGATAGCATGGTGGACAGAGAAAAACTAATCGAAATAACAAGAGTTCATAAAAGTAAAAAATTTCACTTGATGGCAGCCATTCTAGGATTTATTGGTGTTACCATTAGTTCATACGCAATAATACAATCAGTAATAACACTTTCAGCATTACTAAATGTTCATGAATATATTATAAGTTTTTTTATCTTAAGTATCGGAACTTCACTTCCTGAATTGGCGGTTGATATAAACGCTCTTCGAGCTCGGGAACATAATATCGCATTTGGAGATATAATCGGCAGTTGCATTGTAGATGCAACGCTTTCAATAGGAATAGGTCAAGTTTTCTTTCCACAGGCAGTCACTGCTGAATTGGCAATTCCTACAATCTTATACACTATTTTTGCCTCTTTTTTAGTTATTACTATAGTGGCAGTTAGAGGAAAGGTAGATAAAAAGGCAGATATAGTCTTTATATTGATTTATCTTTCGTCATTTTCATTATTATTATTCATGTAAGGTCGCTTTTTTCACATTGAGTAAGAAATTGACACTAAAAATTAGTCGTATTTGTTTGTTACAATGGAACGAAAAAAAAACAAAAAAGAAGAGATTATAAGTGTTAAATTTTACCATGTTTATAGGAAAATCCTTAAATGTGTGATGTGAAAAAAATCATGGAAAATTTATTATACGAAAGGTTTCATGCTGGTTGTTTATGTATCAACTGTGAAAAAAGTAGAAAAATAAAAATTAAAAAAGGTTTTATTAAAAAAGTTATAAGTTGCAGTAGATATAGGAATAACCCCAAGTCGTACATTTCTTATTGTATGGACATGGAAGAAGTTTAAATCTATTATGGGCAATAAATTTCTTCATTTAAATTTTTTAGCATTCAGAAACAAATACATTTAAATATTGTATAATATAAAAATTCAATTTTTGGAAACTTTGGGAGTATTTTTGTTTAATTTTTGGTCGAAATTTGGATAACTTTTTATAACATATTGAAATATATAGCATGGTAATTAGAAAAAAACAATGTTTTACCATTTTTATTTCAAACTTTATCCGAGCAGTGAATTAATAGAATGTTCACAAAATGATGATAAATGTATTAATTGCAATTATAATCTTAATTGTCGGACTTATTTTTATAATTTTTTCAAGCCAAATCGCTGTCAAACATTCTGCAGCTCTTGCGTCTGCGCTTGGAATATCACCCCTAATAATTGGCGTAACATTAGTGTCCGTTGGTACAGATCTTTCTGAAATTGTTAATTCGATCATATCTTGTAGTTTGGGGCACGGTGATATAGATGTGGGAGACTCTGTCGGGTCAGATTTAACTCAGTTAACGTTAGTTTTTGGTCTCTTGCCTTTGGTTTGTGGCACTTTCCACGTTGAAAGGAAGGACATCATTATTTTGGGTTCGTGCGAGATATTATCATTGATAGTCATATATTCTGTTGTAGAAAAGGGATATTTCACGCGACTTAATGCGTTGTTCATGGTAGGGAATCTCGTAATTTATTTCTTGTTAATATATAACTCAAATAAAGATAGTATATTGGAGCATGTAAAACTAATCGAAATAACAAGAGTTCAAAAAAGTAAAAAATATCACTTGATAATAGCCATTCTAGGATTTATTGTTGTTACCATTAGTTCATACGCAATTATACAATCAGTAATAACACTTTCAGCATTACTAAATGTGCATGAATATATTATAAGTTTTTTTATATTAAGTATCGGAACTTCGCTTCCTGAATTGACCGTGGATATACACGCTCTTCGAAGCAAGGAACATAAAATTGCAGTTGGAGATATAATCGGCAGTTGCATTGTTGATTCCACGCTTTCAATAGGAATAGGTCAAGTTCTTTTTCCACAGGCAGTCACTGCTGAATTGGCAATTCCGACAATCTTATACACGATTTTTGCCTCTTTTATAGTTTTTATTCTGGTGGCAGTTAGAGGAAAGGTTGACAAAAAGGCAGGTATAGTCTTTATAGCGCTCTATCTTTCGTCATATTTATTATTATTCTTATTCCTATAAGATCTCTTCTTATTAAGTAAGAAATTGTTTCTTTAAAATTAGTCGTTTTTGTTTGTTACAATGTAACGAAAAAAATTATTAATACCCCTTATGTTGTATACAAAGAAATATAATTGATATTTGATATTTATTAGAATAATTATTAAGACTATATTAGTTATAATAATTACAAAATAGTGATTTAATAATGGGTAATGTCATGATAAAGGAAGAGACCAAGACAAAATTGATTAAAATAGCTGCTGACTTACAGAAAAAAACTGGAAAAAGAGTGGATTTTGATACAGCAATATCTTTCTTAATTGATCAGTTTTTAAATCAAGAACAAGACTGGGAGAAATTTGAGATTTTTTGTATACCATTCAATAAAGTAACAAAAGAAGAACTCTTAGAAGGATTATACCAAGGGAGAAAAGAAGATGAAAAAAAAAATGGTCGCTATTGTTTGTTACAATAAAACGAAAAAAAACCAAAAAAGAAGACATTATAAGTGTTAAATTTTACCATGTTTATAGTAAAATCCCTTAATATGTGATATGAAAAAAATCATGAAAAATTTATTATACGAAAGGTTTCATTCTGGTTGTTTATGTATCAACTGTGAAAAAAGTAGAAAAATAAAAACTAAAAAAGGTTTTATTAAAAAAGTTATAAGTTGCAGTAGATATAGGAATACACCCCGATCATATATATCTAAGTGCTTAGAAATGGAAAAAGTTTAATTTGTCACGATAATATTTTTCTTTTTGAAGTGGAAAATTTTTATACTTTTTAAAATAACATTTTTAAATTAAAAAAAAAACTATAATACAAGGTTATTTTTAATTTCCCTTCAATTTTTAAAAAAATTAGTATTTGGTGCAAATCATTAAGATTGTTGCATTTGCCCCTCATCCCGATGATGTAACTTACGGATGTGGTGGCTCCATGATGAAATGGCTTGAAGAAGGACACGATGTTCACGTCATTTGGTTTACTGACGGTAGAGCTTGTTTTCGAAAAATAAGAGAGGTGGGTAATTTTGATTTTTCTAAATTCATGGCTAAAAGCGAAGATCAAATTGCCAAAATAAGATTTAACGAGGCAAATAATGCCGCTGATCACTTAGGTATTAAAAACGATAATCGGCACTTTTTAAACTATTACGATCAAGATTTAATGAATAATGTAGATGCTGCTGTCGAGAAAATTAAAGATTTAGTAAAGAATTCAGATAGATTTATTATTCCAAGCGACAATAATAACCATGCTGATCATCAAGCCACGCACGATATTGCAATTAATGTAGCAAGAAAATACAATAATACAGTTGAATTTTATATTTACGCATTATACAATATATTGAAAGCTAAGGGAGAGCATTTAATAAAAATATCAATAGGAGAATTAGGATTCAAGTTACATGACGCCTTAAAGTGTCATGAGTCCCAATTAATCAGCCACATAGGAGCTCGAAGGATAAAGCGTCGCAAGTTCGAAAAATTTGGTGTCTTTCGATTAGAAGACAAGAATAAATTTTATAATTTTTAAAAATATCAATTTATAAAGCAGTGATTTATTTCATCATTAAAAAAACTTTCCCAAGAATTATATGGAAATGATTGACGAAAAAAGGATATCCGAAGCTGCCGAAATCATAAAAAATTCCAATTATGTTGTTGTTTTTACAGGGGCGGGGGTTTCAACGGAGTCGGGAATAGAAGACTTTCGAAGTGAAGGAGGATTATGGTCGAAATATGACCCTTCCATTTATGCCAATTATTATTATTTCCTTCAAGACCCAAGTAAGTTTTGGGAGTTACACCGATCCTTAGAAATTATCGTGGATAAAGCCAAACCGAATTCATCTCATGAAGCTATTGCCGAATTGGAAAAAATGGGGAAGGTAAAATGCATCATTACTCAAAATATTGACATGCTTCATCAGAAAGCGGGAAGTGGCTCTTACGAAAATATTCCCATTTATCAGCTGCACGGAGAATATGGTGTATTAGAATGTATAGGATGTCGGAAAGAATTCGCCTACGATGAAATTGATACTAAAAATGTCGACTATCCTGTGTGTGAATGTGGTGGATATATAAAGCCAAGAGTAGTCCTATTTGGTGAGCCCTTACCTCCGGGAGTTATTGAAGGGGCAATGAATGCTTGTCATAAAGCAGATTGCTTTTTGATGGTGGGAAGTTCTCTAACTGTCTCACCCGCCAATGTCATGCCAAGTATTGCTAAAAAAAGTGGCGCAAAAGTTATCTTCATCAATAGAGATAATACAATGATGGACGACATTGCTGATGTGTTTTTAAAGGGAAGCGCAGGAGAAATTTTTACTGAACTTTTGAAACTCATGAAAAAATGACTCCAACTTGATAATTATTAATACACCTAATGTTGTATACAAAGAAATATAATTGATATTTGATATTTATTAGAATAATTATTAAGACTATCGGGCATGTTAGAAACGGCTTTTGCAAGAACTCCTTTCTTATCCTTCGAGTCTTTTTCGAGATTTCCCTCTAAACCCATGTGTTCCACGCCTAACCCTGCCAATTTAAGTCCTAATTGTATCCGATCCCTTCTAAGCAAGTCTTTCTTCAGGTTTGACAAATGAAAATTTTAAGGAAAGAATTATATATCTATAGCTTTATAAATTATATATGAATACATCAATACAAATCACTAAAGAAACATTGGAAAAGTTAAAACGATTAAAAAAAGTAATAAAAGCTTCTACATATGACGAACTTATAAATAAACTCATTAATAAAGCTCAAAATATTCCTGATACAATGTTTGGTATTGATAATGGAAAGATAAAAAAATTTTCAAAAGAGGATAGAATTGCTTTCCGAGAATACTGAATATTTATTGGACACATATGCCTGGGTTGAATATTTCATGGGTAGTGATCAGGGTAAAATAGTTAAAAAACTAATAGAATCAGAAAAATTCTATACTTCGATTATTTCCATAGCAGAATTATCAGATAAATATTATCGAGAAGGTTTAACGGATGAATGGGAGAGCCGTTATAAATTCATAGTTTCGAAATCAAATATTATACTTTGTACCATGGAAATTGCTAAAAATGCCGGTCCAAGAAAATGGGAGCTACGTAAAACGATTGAAAAAATCGGGCTTGCAGATGCGATAATAATTGAAACTGCTTTTCAGAATGAACTTATAGTTGTCTCAGGAGGTCCTCATTTTGAAAGTTTAGATAATATTCTGTTTTTAAAATGAACTGGTATTTAGAACTATTGACGGAAAAGTATCTATTATAGATATTCGAAGAGATCAAGGACGAGAAATTAGAAAAATGTGGTACTTTGCCCGCAAGCACTAAACACCACGCGTGAAGAATAAAATCTTATCGAATTATCGTTGATATTGAAGCGCCTGTTTTTCTTTCAAAATTAAATACGCAAGAAAAAAGAGTAGGATTATTCCCCCCAAAAGAAAAATAGCAGCCAATATGGAATATAAGGGGGAAAAATATTCATCAAAATATTCAAAAATCATTCTTTCAATTAATAATTCTGTTCCGTGAAAAATAAAAGTCCCTACAATTCCGATTAGATTCAAAAGCAAAAATAACCACGCCCATACACTCGTTTTTCCATTGTATTCTCTTCTCAATCTCAAAAGATTTAAACCTGAAATTACTAATAACCCAATACTTATTATTTCAGTAATTGTTTGAAAGAGAATAATAGGTAAAGCGCTTTCTTCGTAAGCTTCCAAATTTAAAGTTATAAGCACTAATATATAAACGATAAATATTATAGAAGTTAACATTGAGATCTTGAGAGCTATAACCGTTTTTCTCTTATAAAGTTCTGGAAGGTACTTGAATTGCTCTAAATTCGCACCGCAATTGTCACAATATTGGAAATCCCTGCGGGTCAATTGGTCGCAATTTGGACAATGAATGTTAAAACCATTTTTAGGAAACTCAACGATTTGTGAAGAACTTATATCTTCTACATTACAAGTAATACCTTCACTCGCAACGATGATACCTGTAATAGGACAGTGATAAGTTTTTTCCGCAACTTTGCTTGCTTTTTCAAAAAATATTAATAATAAGACAAAACATGACACGCTCAATACCTCATGTATTATAATTGAAAGCAACGAGGATAATCCTGTTACTCGACCGTTAATAATAACATCGAGATAGGGAATTAATATGTAAGTGCCGTTCCAAAGAAAATGAACGGAAACAGGGATGAACCAATAAGGCAAGAATCTCTTTAAAAAATTAATTATCTGGACTTTAGTTCCCATGTGTTCTTCTCCACGTTCAAATCGAAGTCTCTCAGCCCTTCCAGCGGCATAACCGCTTAATCCTCCCCCTAATATGTGAACTGGCCCCCAAATTCTAATAGTAACCTGTAAAAAAAGGTCTAATGGTGATCCTCCAGAGAAATATGTTAACATGGCGTATGTCGCTCCCTCTATGCATTCAAAAACTAATCCAATAATAACTCCAATAAAGAAACCATTTAACTCATTTCCGAGCATTCCTTTATTTTTCTGCTCTTTGTTAATATTTTTTTGTAATACTACGAAGAAAGCGAGAATGAAAGGAAGAGCTTTTAAAAATTCTTCTACTAACGCTGGAGTAATCGCATGCGAACCGAGCTCATAGATCAATAATGCTACATCTTCGTTAGATGTTAGAATGTAGTTCCAAATAGCTCCTGCGTACCAAAAAGTATCAATACTCGTATTCCAATATGCCGCCCAACTAATTACACAGACGCCTAATAGAAAGAATAATCCCAAAAATTTCAAATTTCCTCCAAGCAATTCCTTGTTTTGTGGATATTTTTTAGTTATCCAGATATATCCAATTATGCACAAAATGGAAAAAGCAAGGGGTTGTATAAACGCATAGCTGACAACAATAACTGTTTTGCTCTGAAACGATACCTGCTCCAACGATAAAATTATATACACTATTACGGCATAAAGCCCAGTTCCTAATAGAGAAAGTAGCCAAACTTTTTTTTTGAAGGGGCTTAACTTCAGCTCAACCTCCTCTTTTTCTTCTATTTTTAGAAACATCAATACTTCTACTTTCTTTAATAATACAAGAAATTCTCCTATAATCAATCCTAAAGTGATGAACGCTAAAATCATTCCCGATTGAACTCGTGTAAATTTTCTTACATTAAATAATAGAAGGAAATATGGATCTAAGTACCCATACCAATCTTCTAAGAACATTAATGCCCCACTAATATAGGTAAAAATACCCACGGTTAAGATCACAATGCTAATGATTGAAGTGTAAGGAAAGGATTTAGTTTTCCTTGTAAAAAGCCCAATTAAGACGCCTAAAAAATATAAGACGCCCCCAAGTAGCATCATGCCATCGTAGTATCCTAAAGAAATATCCAGGTCAGGAAAACTTGTACCAGTTACAAATCCAAACGCGTTAAATTCATAAAAAACTGTAATGCTTTGATAGTAAGAACTTATAGTAAGGCCTATAGTTGTCCAATTGAAACATAAGCTTAATATTCCAAAAAGAATAATGAATGGTTTTATTAGTGAGATTTGTTTTTTAGTTGCTTGCGCGACTTCTCTAACTTTTTTTTTAATTTCCTTTCTCTCTTCAACTGAAAGTTCACAATACTCGATCACTTTTTGAATTGTAGAAGCCCCTGAGAGTCGTTCTAATGCGTCGTATATAGGATTTTCTTTAAGGGCTAAGACTTTCAAATTTCTCATGCTTTCAACGCTCTCTATCTCTTGAATCTTATTTTTAATAAGTATCAATTTCTGTAAATTTAATAAATTGTCAAGTCCTTTAATCACGGTAATTTTATTCTTCCAAAAGTTTAACTGCTCTAAGTTAGTAAGAGTTTCTAGACCTTTAATCTCAACAATTTTATTTTTACTAAGATCTAACTCCTTTAAATTAATTAGGTTTTCAAGCCCTTTAATCTCAGAAATCTGATTATTGATAAGTCTTAATTTTCTTAAATTAATCAGTTTATCTAGCCCTTTAATCTCGGAAATCTGGTTATACCCGAGGTCTAACACTTGTAAATCAATAAGATTTTCAAGCCCTTCAATCTCAGAGATATCTTTTATTCTTTCCCCTGATAAATCAAGACACAAAACGCCTTCCTCAAATTTCGCCTTGAATTTCTTGTCTTTATATTTCACGGACATTTTTTTTCTTCTACCTAATTTGTTCTATTCATTAAGATTATTCTTAGATCATCTTCGCTTAGCTTGACGGGATTATTTTTTAATCCTGTGGCTTTAACTATTTTATCAATATCTTCGGTTTTTATTCCATATTTGTTTAACTTCTCAATCCTTAACTCTTCGGTCCATTTTTCTAGCGTTTCAATTAAAAGAGAACAGTAATCTTGGATTTTATTTTCTTCAAAACCATCTTTTCCGGTTAATAATGCTCCAATATTGGCGTGCTTTTTCAATGCATCCTTGCCTGCGGTACCCAATTCTTTTAATTTCTTGATGTTCATTTTTGTGGCTTCGGCAAGAAGCGTGCCACACACTACTCCATGTGGGATGTCAAATAAACCCCCAATAGGAGACGCAAATCCGTGAACAATTCCCAAACCTGCGTTCGCAAGCGTTATTCCCGACATTAAGGATCCAAACGCCATAGCTGCGCGAACATTAATATCCAACGCTCCTGTTGAGCAAGCAGGTATTATATTATCTTTCACGTGTTTCATGCCGCTATAAGCCAACGCATCCGTCATTGGATTTGCTTTTGACGACACGTACGCCTCGAGTAATTGAGTAAATGCGTCCATTCCGCATGCTGCTGATACTGATGATGGGCACGATACCATGAGTTCAGGATCGATTATTGCGACATTCGGAACTAGATTATCGTGCCGTAAGGATTTTTTGAATCCATTTATCCCTATTTCACTAATAACAGCGTTTTTTGTGGCTTCGGAACCCGTTCCAGATGTCGTTGGTATCGCAATATAGGGTAGTTTCTCTCCGTCGTGAGATTTCGTTCCCACACCCTCAAGATACTCTTTCACGGTGTCTTTTTTGGGAATCATGGCAGAGATTGCTTTTCCAGCGTCTGTAACGCTTCCACCTCCGATTCCTACAACCAAATCGATATTCTTTCCTCGGAATTCGGACGAAATTTTATCCACGAAACTTGGTGAAGGTTCTCCTGTAAGCGAAATGTGAGAAAAATTAATAGATTTCTTTTGTAAATATGAAACGATATCATCCCATTTTCCAGAAGATTTAATTGACGAGCCCCCGGTTATGATTAAAACATTTTTTCCATATTTAGGGATAATATTGTGAAGCTCTTTAAGCTTTCCGGCACCAAAAATTATATTTGGAATGCTGGCAAAATTAAAAGCTGTTATCATTTCGATTTTCTCCATTTATCTAATTTGTTTATATTATTTACTAATTTTTTTTGTTTTTAATATTTTTTTTATATAACCATTCCTTAATTAATCCTTAATTGATAATCTCAAGTGGAAAAAAATTGGTGTAAATATGAAAAAAGTTCGTGTAACTCCAAGATCAATAACCATGATTGGGCATCCCTCATTGAAAAGGTTAAAATCAGCTGGTTTTAAACTTATATATTAACGCCGAGCAGGTTAATATATTAGAATTGTCTTATTAAAGTGAATTCAACACAAGATAAATAGCCTGGAATGAAAGCACCAGTTGAATTCATCCATGCTTCTATTTTCATCTCAATCCCAATTTAAACATAGAATTAGAACATATCCTTTTGGATTTATATAGTCAATAAAAATTTCCTCAATTTCTGCATTTGTAAATTTCTCTTTCAGTTTTTGGTATAATTTTCCTTTATCTTTGTCATCAGAAACAATTTTCTTTTTACATATTGCGATAAACTTACCTTCATGTGAATCTTGAATCTTTGATAAATTGTCGTGTAACCATTTAAAACTTTCATTATGAAATTTCATAATTTCAGTTAATCGGGCTTCATCTACTCCAAATTCGCTTAATACACCCAAATTATATCACTTTTTAATAATTTCTTTTCTAGAATTTTCATTTTTCTTTATGTATTCTTTTTCATTATATTTATACTAAAATAAGGATAAAAAAATAATTGTTTTCTCAATACTTGGTTTTAGCATGTTAGGTAATGTGATTCTAAATTCTTAAAAAACATGCTCATTTTAATTAAATCAATAAAAATAATTACAATCAATTCAATTCAATCAAATGGATGCATTAAAAAAAATAGAAGAATTTAAACTCATACCAGTAGCAGTTATTGAAAACTCTGACAATGCAATGCCCCTAGGAAAAGCTCTTATCGAAGCAGGACTTCCTGTTGTTGAAGTAACGTTCCGAACCGAGGCTGCAGAAGAATCTATTTCTATATTAACGAGAGAGATGCCAGAATTATTTGTTGGGGCTGGAATTGTGTTATCAATCGACCAAGTAAAAAAAGCAGTAGGTGCCGGAGCACAATTCATAGTTTCTCCCGGTTTTAATCCCAAAGTTGTCGATTATTGTGTGAATAATGACATCACAATAATTCCGGGTGTTAATACTCCGACTATGGTGGAATGGGCGCTTGATAGGGGATTAAAACTGGTTAAATTCTATCCTGCTGATCTCTCAGGCGGTACGAAAATGCTCAGGTTTTTATCGGGGCCATATCCGCAGATGAGATATATGCCTACTGGAGGGATTAATAGCGAAAGTTTAATCAAATACCTGAAACTAGGTAGTGTTATTGCATGTGGCGGAAGCTGGATCGTAAAGAAAGACTTGATCTCAGCAAAAAAATTTGATGAGATAACTCGCTTAACAAGAGATGCAATTTCAAGGATTAAATCAGAACTAGGATGAGTAATTTTAATAATTTCGATAAAAAACAAGTTACAATAACTTTCATGATTCTTTTGCATTTATTTTAATTCACGGCAGGTACTAATGATACTCTACTATTATTGAGGGATATCTTTTTGCTACAACCTTTTTTTGTTCCCACAATTCTTGGGCCTTTATCACCCACGATTCGAAATTGGCGGGTGTATCAGGATAGTTCTCGTAATGCTTGCGCACCTTTCCGGCAAGACCGTTCGCTTTCAATAATTTTCGAACATTTTTGAGAGAAAGCTTTCGTTTAATTAAACCTGCTAGTAAACTCCCAATAAATTTAAGAATATCGCTAGCGGACATTTCTTGTTCATATTCCTTATTTGGTTCGGGAATTTCTTCTTTATCGCCAGACTTATAAATAATTTCCTTTTTAATGAGGTAATTCCATTCCTTTTCAGTAAAATGCAATATTCCAGACAATTGCGCGAGTAAACCAGCAAATTTTGCTCCCTGATCCTTAAAGTATTTAACATTAATGTCCCATAACTGTTCTTTACTCAAATATCCATCCTTTTGAAGTGACTCATCTATTACTTCAGCCGCTATCATGCACAAAACCCAAGTTGCGGTTGTTCCGTGCCCTGAGAAAGGATACGTAATTGCGGCTGCATCGCCCACACAAAAGAAGGCATCACCTACAAGAGAGTAAGGTGGTCGTCTCCAAGGAGTAATTCCTTGTTCTTTTTTGATAATTTCATATGGAGGGAGGTTTGCTTTTTTAAGAAGATCTTCTCTAACTTTTCTAGCATTTTCATAACTCCCCATCTGTCCGATGCCAAGTATTACGCCGTTTTTAACATGAGACGGTCCTAGCCAGGCAAGATAATAGATATAGGACGTATCAACTTCAGGATGCGGCTCTTCGGGTTTTGACCATTTAATATATTGTAATAACACGTACATTACATCGTTAGGACCCAGTTCGAAAGTTTCAACGCCATATTCAGATGGAAGGGACGTCCGCATGACAGCACGCGTTCCTGACGCGTCCACTACTAGCCTAGCACGGTATTCAATTTTTTCGCCCTGCTTTTCTGCTAATACTCCTACAATTTTTCCATTTTCATAAATAAGCTCAGAGAATAGGCACGAAAACTCAAGATTCACTCCGTCAGCTTCCACGGTCTTATAGAATCGTTGCAAGAAGGGAGTTAGGCGAACAATCGTTTGAAGCGCTCGCGTTTTAATTTTCGTTTTAAAATCTGGTGATACTACTGTTGATTCTTCCCTAATTTCGAGACAATCAGGATTTCCTACTTTAAAAGGAGGGATACCTGCTAATTTGACCCTGTCGGTTTCAAAATGTATGACATCTAACCTTTTACCAACATTTTCTCTCTCGTCCTTTTCAAGAATAGTAACGGAGCGTCCTCTTTTAGCTATCCTCCACCCAAGATATGTTCCTGCCGTTCCAGCTCCTACAATAAGAACGTCACATTGTTCCACCATATTTTACACTCTAAAATTGTTTTAATGATCTTTATATTTGATAAGAATAAATAATTTTAGTCTTTTTTAACGCGACTTAATTCTTTATAATAGAGTCGTTGATGCTTTAGATCCATTGCTTCAAAGACTTTTTCTGCTTCTTCGGGCGGAAACACGGCAATTTCACCGTTTTCTTTTTGAATCACGCATCCCGAATTAGTAAGAATGCGATAATTCTCTTTGGTTTCCTTAGGATCTCCCCAGCAAATTAACTGGCAGTTACCACAAGTAAGTTTCGTATTTAATAACATGTTCGCAATCCTTTCCTTGTCATCACCAAGGGCATCCAGGATTCCGCCGTTATTCCCTAATTTTGAGGAATCATAACCGATTTCCGTTCCATCATTAGGCCATTTTGCTGCGTTATTTGCGGAAAGTGATAAAAGTCTCATTACCTCTTTATCAGTTTCAGGATACGGATATCTACCCGGCGACCAGGTCGACCACTTTCTTGTTTTGTCTAGACCAGAAAGACCTCCACACACAATCTGACATCTCGCAAGATTAACGCGCTTAGCACATTTAAATACGTGGCCCCCGATAGTAAGAAAATCTTCTTCTAAGCTCCCAAACATTCTTAAAGCACATGCACTTTGACATAGCTTGCATTTATTGCAGAATGATTCTTCGGGAGGAATAGGATCTGTTGGTTTTAAATTTGCAGAAGTAACTAGACACCCTAAAATTATAGGCGCTCCAATGTCCTTTAACCCAATATTACCTGACCAACCAATTGACCCCACTCCACTGCGCGCAGCAATTAATTTTAGAGAAATCTCCGGTATCATGTTGATTTCCCAACCTGGGACGTCTATCCGGTATTTAAAATTTGGAAACACTTCTACTGCTTTAAAACCCTTTTTCTTTAGAAAATTGGCTGTCTTAACCGAGATATTAAACGCTCGAATATTTGTTTCTATGTTGTCCAATTCATGATCTCTACGACCGTATGGCAAGTCCTTTCTTAAAAAACTATGAATTTTCTCTCGATCAAGTGGTAGGGCAAAACAAATTGCTGATTGAGCGTCTGATAATGGATAAGTGATATCAATAGTTGAAGGCCCTCCAGATAAAGATTCTCGAGTCGCAAATCCAACCTTTAAAGCTCCATGCTGTAGTATAAAACTTTCAACTTCACTATTTAACGAAATATTACTATCACCATGACTAATAGTAAGAAAAATTAATGAACCTATTTTAAATTTGATTTTATTTCAAACTTGATTTAAAAACTATAAAATAACCAGCATGTATCAAAAATCTTAACAAATTTTACCTTAAAGTTATTCTTTCATCTCATTGAACAATTTCTTGGTTTTTATCAATTCTTCTTCCATTTCTTCATCAGTTAAAGCTGGAGGTTGAATTTTTTCACGCTCAACATATTCCATCATTGCATATATTGATACTTTTGCTAAAGTAGCAGCTTCTGCCAAGCTTATCAATCCCTTTCGGTAGATTTCACCTGCCTCTTTCAACTTATATTCGGTAATTTGGGCAAGTAAAAATTTACGCATTAATGCAGAGCGATCTATCCTTTCCTTTTCGCAAATTTTATTCAATTCTTCTATTTCTTCCTTTTTTAATCGAGTTGACACTACATCCGTCATTTATGTATCCCCTTTCCTTTGTTGGAGTTTTTCCAAAAAGAACAAAAACGATTTAGGCTTAGTTGCATGTATAGCCTCTAATTTTTTTAATATCTTAATAAATTCTGCTTCTGTTAATTGATTTTGATTTAATTTCTCAAAATAAAAAGAATCCAATCTCATGGCTTTTTGTTCTCCCCTAATAAATTTTTTATAAGCTCTATCATCAGAAGTCAAGCAAATACCATCTTCTTTTGCCAGGATATAACAACTTGTTTCACCGGGGTCAAGAAAACGATTTAATTCTTCAGATATATTAATCGAAATAACAGGAATTTTAAATTTATTTAATGCTATTTCGGCATCACTAGCATCAGGATACTTACTTGCCTTGCCGTTGACGATTACTTCTTGATAAACGCTAGAATCAATAACTACAGGATATTCTATAAGATTCATGAATTTAGAAAACATTTCTGCTTTTATTAAATAAATTAGCGTACAAGCGTCTAAAATCCATCGCATTATGATTTATATACAAATACATACTTAAATAATTATCGATTGTATACACTATCTATAAACTAATTTTTAAAGAAGGTAAGTGGAAAATTTAGCTTTTTTGTTTATCCCAGTATATACATCTACCGAAGAATACGTGTATAATGTATAAATAAGAATATATAATTGATATAATATATATAATTGATATTACTTGAGTTAAATAGAATTAATTATTATGAGATTCTGTAAAAAAAGATTAAGATTAAAATTTATTTAACATGAACCGGGAAGATTAATATAAAAGAAAATTAGAATTTATTGCTGATAAAATATCACTATTATATGAGAATCTTAAAAAGGATAAATTTTATTCTATCGACTTCAAGTTTCTATCGATGCTACCATGGATGTAGTTTCGATTTTTTTTTTAGCAAGCTTATTTTTATAGTAGTTGCGATTTCCCCTATAGGAAATTTAACACGTAAAGAAGCTCCCAAAAAATGAGTTTCCCCGTGATATACTATTTCATAATCTGCAGGGGGACCACACGAAACGCTAAACTTGAGGAAATCACAATACAAAACCGAGAAGTTTAAATACCCTAACAAAGGTGGGAGACAACTTCTTATTTTTATCTTCCTTTTTGGGAAATTTTCATCTTCATACCTTCTTTTTTTCCAAGCAGGTTAAAATCCAAGCCAAGCGAACTCACAACAACGAAAATTTACTATTTTGGCAAGTAAAATTTACATAACTTGCATTGATATGCACCAATTCTCCTCTCTGGACCCAAAATAATAAATTTACTTTCCATTGTCCCGCCACACTTGGGACAACTTTTAACAAACTTCTTCTTAATAGCATCTAATACTTTTACGATACCATTTTCTAAATTTATTAGTTCTTTTGCGTTTTGTATCATTTTTTGCGCTGAGCTAATACCAATACCTTTAATCCAAGCTAGATTTTCGGGTTTAGAGCTTGCGATGTCCTCAATAGTTTTTATACCACCATCATGTAGTTTAATAGCCACAGCGGGACCAATTCCTCTAACTCGATTAAGTTCGTCAGCCATGAAAAACAAACACTTTGAGAGATTATTGTTATATAATTGATTTTGGGATAAGATATTCAAACTTCAAAATCTATTATGTTATTTATATTATGTGAATCAGATTATTTTTAATTTCCCTCCATTTTTTAAAAAAGTTAGCATTTTTTAAATCGATAAATTCAAGCACTCTCTTTATTAATAAGTCATGGTGCTCATGAATCTCATGGGCATAAAATTAATATAAAAAAAAAAAAAAAATTAAATTATTTCTCTATTTCCCTTCCTACGCCAAAATACATGAGATAAGGCGATATAGTTGATAACCCTAACGATATTAAGCTCCATATGGTCCGAAAATACTGAATATTTAAAGTGTTGGAAAGTATGGTGCCATCAGCAAAAATAAAAATCCCCGCAAGTCCAATTAAAAAATATTTCCATTTCTTTTTTAATTGTTCGTCTTCAAATTTCTTATAAATAAGCCCCGCAATAACAAATCCGGGTATACCCGCCATTCCGTTCATTACAATAATTACATAAATAAAGAGGGGAAGGCTCCAGACGGGTTTCCAACCAGTACTAGCGTTAATCGTGACGCCTCCTGGAATGAGAATCATGCAAAATAAAGCTACTGCGTAAACCGAAATAAGAATTAATTGCTTTTTGGTATTGAAGATTTTCGTTGATTTAAGTAGTATCAAATTAAAGACTAAAAGAAATATGGGCGATAAAAACAAGAAGTAATTAGTCAAAAAATTCAGAATAAATACGATTGTTTCGTCTGTTAAAGGTGCATACACGAAATTCATGAAAATACCTACAGCAATGGAAATATAAAATATACTAAATATTAAATTCAACCGCTTCGTGTCGCGCCTTAAAATTTTATACGCAAGATACAAAAAAATTAAACCAACAATGCCTTGTACTAGATAAACTTGTATAAATCTTACTGGATCCAATTGTAATAGATTGAAAAGCATTATTTCTCCTTAAAATTTAGTATTTAATTTAGTTATTATTAAAATATATCAAAGAATTTTAATATAAATTTTATCAAAAAAAAAATCCAAGTTAAAAAAAATTAAAATTAGAAATAGAAAAAAAAAGTGAAAATCAATTATCGAGATAGTTGGCGACCCACGCCGTAATAGACTAAAATGCCGCCAGTAATGACCAAAATCAATCCTATTACCCCTATTACTGTTCTGAATGTTGCATCGTTTAACGTGTTCGAAACATATAATCCGTACATGAATGCATAAAATTCACATTGCCCTATTATAAAATACTTCCATTTTTTCTTTAATTGCTCGTCTTCGAATTTTTTATAGATTTCTTTGGAGTAATATAAACTTGGCCCGATTCCCATTATTGTTACTGCGGCTATTATGTAAATAAAGTAGATAATGCTCCAAACAGGTTTCCATTCTGTTGTAGCATTAATTGTTATTCCTTGCGGAATAAAGACCATGCCTATTAAAATTGCCATGTAGATCAAACTAATAATTAATTGCTTCTTCCCCGTTATTACTTTCTCGGATCGTAAAAGTATGGCGTTAAACAAAGTAAGAAATATGGCTGAAAAATTTAAAGAAAACATCAACACATAGTAAAGAGTAAGAACGATTGCTTCGTCGGTAAGAGGGGCGTAAATGAAATTTATGGTCAATCCTAAAGCAACGAATATATAAAATCCACTAAAAATCAAGTTCAATCGTTTCGTATCGCGTTTAAGGACTTTATACGCAATAAAGAGGAAAATAGCTACTATTAGCCCTTGAGCAACATAAACAGTGAATATCCTGGTCGGATCTAGCTGAAATAATCCCATTTAATAATACCTTCGAAATTATTCTTTTTTAATATTTTATAAGATATATTGGTATCATGTGTTATATAAATTTTCTTCAAAAGCATGCTTATTAAAATTGTAATTTATTTTTTTTTCGAAAAAATGTATCCTAAAAAGCCCAAATTAAGTGCGTTGTACATGGAGGAACAATAGTTGGAGATTTATATGTGTGTCCAAACTACCAAAATCAAAAGGTGAAAAATGTTGGTCATATGGAAACGAGATCACGGTTGGCAAGAAAGTTCTCTTCGACAATCAATTCCCAATACTTTCCTGACTCCTCGTCGGAATAGACTATTCTAACATAGTTATCTCGAGATACCTTGAGTTCCCAACGAACCCAGTCGTTAATGTCGCTCACTAGAAGGTTGCTTGGCGGGTTAATGGTGGCAACATTGTCGATGGACTCTCCTGACCAAGCCTTGATTACGGCTTCTGAGCTAGATCCTATTGTGCTAAGAAATTAAATGGATAGCGTGAGCCGTTCTGGGTTGCTTTTTAAATCTTTTTAATCGTGAAACTTTTGTGTTCCATTTCGAGTCGATTTACTTCGGTTCACCTTTAGGAGCTTTTTTATCGCTCTTTTCTTCGATTATAATTTCTTCTTCCTCTTGCTCGAATGGTTTCGAGGGCCTTGTAACGTCAATGGGCGATTCGCACATCCAACACGCGTTTTCGATCTCAACCACGGCTTTTGCACATCCCTTACAATAAATCGAATTGCATTGGGGACACACATAAATGTTGAACCCTCCCGCACTTCCCTTGCATACCAAGCACGATTGTGATTCCTTGTACACGGTAATCTCCTGTTCAGCAACTCGTTCCATTCTCATTATTTTCTTCCTGAACTGTCCCTTGAAATGTTCATCTAATCGAGCTAATTCGATGCGCTCGGAAAGCGGAGCATTTATTTCTTTCAAGCGTTCCCACTCGTCTAGCTTCCCCTTTAAGTTTTCGTGAAGACTTGCGATTTCTTCAGCAACTCCATTAAATCCGCGTCTTTCGGCAATCCGTTGCGCTTGAATCAAGACGCGCCGAGCTGTTTTAGTATCAAACGTGAGTAGCGCCAATTTACCCTGTATAATGTAAGCTTCCATTAAATAAAGATCCGATTCCCATTGCTGTGCGATTTCGATGAGTTTCTCGAGGAGAGGCTTAATTTCACTTATTACGTCCATCTCACCGGTCATTCTTAGCTCAACGAGCAACAATTCGCATAGTCCAACAAGAGCGCTAATTTTATGATAACTTATTGCGGTTTTAGCTTCAATCACTTCGTTAAATAATTCTTCTGCCTTAGCCTTATCTCGAGATCGCATGCTCGTTTGTAAAATTAAAGCTTTACAACATTTATATTGATAATTTAGAATGGAATCTCCGGGTTTTTGCTCGTAGATTACTTCCAAGCGCTCAAAATATTTTCTTGCTAGCTCCAAATCGCCCTTATCAATTGCAACCCTCATGGCGTCGGAATGTGTTTTTATTTTTAAAATTCGTGAATCAATGTCCATATTCTTAATATTATTTTCCATGATAGCACGATCATAATGCATGAGTGCTTCATCTAAATTACCAGATCTCCAATAATAAAATCCAATCTGGTGAAGACCGTGTGCAACATGCTTCTTAATACCGTATTTTTCTGCAACAGTTAAGAGCTCATTAGCAATCTCGAGTCTACGTGTTAAATACCCCCTGTTAGCAATAATATCCCCCTTTGTTTTTATTAGCCAACAATGGGGGTCTTCCAGCTCTTTAGGTAAATTTCCTTGAAAATTTCTGATTAATTCCTCTCCTTGCTTAATGATTTTCAACCCCTTATCGAATTGTCCTATATTACTTGCTAACATAGCCTTCCCTGCCATTCGCTTGATTTTTTTTATTAACTTGTCTGTTTCGGTTTTTTCTTTCTCTGTCATTTCTTGTTGCCTCCAACCTTTTTTGGAATGTCCTCTTCCACGCTTTTTTTACTATCCTTCGTTTCAATTGATATTTCTTCTTCATCTTGCTCGAACGGTTTCGAGGGTCATGAAGAAAATCAATATACTGGCTGCGTGAATCGATTTAAAGTTAAATATTTGCAAATAAGAACTTTTTTTATATTTTAATATTTACAAAAAATTTGATTTTAACTATTTGATCTAGAGATCAACTACCCGACGAAAATTGTCTCGAAATTAACGGTATAACCTCATACATTCGAAATTATTCTTTTTTAATGTTTTATAAGATATATTGGTATCACGTGTTATATAAATTTTCTTCAAAAGCATGCTTTATAAAATTTTAAATTGTTTTATCTCAAAATTGGGAAAGTTTTCGTGGAAAAGAATAACTCTTTTTCTTTTTAATTATTAATTATTCCTATTATTTTTTTTTTTATAGTATAAACCTTTGTAGATTTCTTACTCATTTAGAACCTTTGACAGAATTGTCGAAGCATGATGATAATAAATTTTATATGTAAAAAAATGCTTTGAATTAATCATGTCAAATAATAATGTAGAATATAAAAATTATTATACGGCAATATTTTCATTAAATTACTTCGTTCAAGGAGTAAATCAATCAGTATATACGGTCGTTTTAGCAATCTACATCTTAAATCTACTTGGATATGTTGACATGGCAGATATTGCATTGTTAGGGACAATTATCGCAATTCCCTTCATATTGAAATTGGGATTCGGCTTAATATCTGATAAAATAGAAATTGGTAAATTAGGAAGGCGAAAGCCGTGGATTTTGGGACCAGCTTCCTTTGCGGGAATAATGTGGATAATAACACCATTCTTATTGTTTTCAAATCCAACTGCTGCTATTTCGATTTTTACAATAACAGGGTTCTTTGTCATGTTCGGAACTGCCATGGCAGATACGGCAATGGACGGTTTTATCATGGATATATGCCCTAAAGATCGTCTTGGAAGAGTTACAGGCGCCGTGTGGGGAATAAGATCCGTAGGAATAATTACTGGTGGATTAGTAATATTATTATTAATCTCATACATCCAAGTTGAATTTATATTTTTTCTACTAGGGATATTGACGATAATTTTTGGGTGGCTTACTCTGACAATTAAACACAGAGCAACAACTGTAGATAGGGAGATTTTTACTAATCTTAAAATAATATTAAAGAAAGGAGAAAATTGGAAAGTATTTTTGTTTTCTTTAGGAATGCTTGTAGTTGAAGCGGTCGTTTTCTTATTCATTGCCCTGTATATACTAATACGAGCAGGATTAGTTAATCCTGTGGGAGCTACGATCGAAATATTGGAAGAGGATTTAAATTTATATGAGCCTCAAGCTTTTATTACTTTAATTGTTAGTTTAGGAGTTCTTATAGGAGCATTTCTTGGAGGGCGTGTTGCCGATAAAGTGTCGAGAAGGGCCGCTGTCTTTGTAAAGTTTATTTTGACAACCGGAGCCATGCTTTTACTTTTAATACCGATACCGTCCACGCTTATTAGCATCCTATTAATTTTCGCTTTTATTGCAGGTATATCAAGTGGATGGAGCAGTGCTGCTTTTTCCGCAGTTACCAGCCAATATGCTAAACAATATCCAGACGCTTCTGGCACTTACGTTTCACTATGCACTTCCTTTATCAATTTTGGGATGATATTAGGCCTTTCCATGACAGGAATGATATTTAGGAATGCCGCGGCGATTACAACGAATGTTCTTGAAATCTACGCGATTGTCTTTATCTCAATGGCGATATTAAGTAGTTTTGCCATCATACCATTCTTATCTCTCGATCGAAAACAGTATGAACTTCAACCAGAAGAAGAATGAAAAAACATCTTATAGTTTGAACGAAGTTTCCATTTTTTTTTTATATGTTTTTAAATAAAGCAAGTTGATGATTTAAAAATCGTGACATGTGAATACTATTATTTCCTTGATAAACTTTTTTAAATCCCTTAATTTTATGTTCTCGTTAACTTCACGGGCGTTAGAACCACCGTATCCCCCTCCGTAAACGATGATATCTTCTGTGTTTAATATTTCATTTACGAGCCCCATATCAGTACTACCAGTCATTCCTAATGGCTTTATATTCTCCTCAGGGATGTTTTGAACCTGTACTATCTCCAACTGGAGATGGTTTTTTTTTATTTTTTTCCGCTTTGATTTTGAACGTGAAGAGCTTGGTGATGGTGTTTTTTTTTTTAAACTTCGAGGATTAA
>JAUXAJ010000136.1 GCA_030620005.1 Promethearchaeota archaeon
TTTTGAATCGGGAAATAACCTCCTTAAGAAAGAACGAGTGCTTGGGAGGTTAAACACGCAATTATCTGGAAAAGTAGAATGGTTTTTAGATAATGAAGTAATAATATAAATATACAAAAAACTTAACATTTAATCAATAAAACGAGAATAAAAATAAAAAAGAAGATATTGAATAAAGATATTTTCTTTAAATTACTTAATCATCATCTTTGGCTTCTTTTATGCCTTCTTTTAAGCCTTTCTTAACACTGCCTTTTTTAATGGCTTTTTTTACGCCTTTTCCTGCAGCTTCAGAACCAGTAACTCCCTCAACGATGTTTCCTGCTGCTTTTGCTAAGCCTTTTTTTAATTTCTTACCAAATCCACCCATTTAATTATCACTTTCTTTTTTTTTTTAACATGTACGCTTTTCTTTTTTTATTGGAAAATTCTTATTAATTTTCATATATAAATATCCATTATTAAATATTTCTTTACAAAAAATTTTTCAAAATTCTTTTGCAACTCCTCATATCATACGATAAAATAAAAAGAAAATACCATGTTAAAAACTTGAAAAATTTTACCTTGAACAGGAAAATTGGGTTGAAGCTACTTATTAAAAAAACTCAAGTCACATTTAAATTTTAAATAATTAAAGATTACTGGAACCTGAACATTTCACCACGATTTTAGCCGCTAAACCCCTCCCGATAACTAACGATGACCCTTTCACATTTATCTCGATAGGTCCTCGAAAAGGAGCTGCTTTTTTTTTAATTACATTAACTCCGGGAACAATTCCTAAATTAGCAAGTCTTTTTTTTGCCATTTGACCCGCATTAACTTTTAATACAATAAGGTCTTCTCCTACATCACATTCAGTTAAACACTTTGTTAAAGGAATGCCCTTCTTGCTATTTTTAAATGAATTATTGGTGTTTAATTCCATAATATTATAAATATTCGTTCATTTTTAAATTATGAGGGATGGCTAAGATGAAATATTTCAAAAACTGGGATATATTAACTTAGTATCTTAGCACCATTTAGAGATATGTATTTTTATTTTATTATATATTCAAAGGAATAATTTCAAAAACTGGGACATATTTCTTAACTTAACTTATTGTCCTAACACTAAATAGAGATCTATATTTATCTTTTTACACTATATTCCAAGGAAGAATTAATAAAAAAATATTTTATAGACGAATTATTTGATTATCTTGGTTTAAACATGGATGATAAAAAAATTTTGGAAGAAATAGAATCTTGCAAGGATTGTAAAACGTGTTTGGATGTCTGTGATACCTATTTAGTTACTAAAGATTTGTTAAAATCACCTAATGGACGGCTAAAAGTGGCAAAAAAGGTATTTAAGGATGAGGAGATATCAGAAGAAGAATGTTTAGGATTATACACGTGTACTCTATGTGCGGCATGTGATTTAGTTTGCCAGGAAAACATCAACATTGCTGATATAATTCATTCATCAAAAATTAAGTTAGTATACAAAAATAAAGCGCCATTAGAAATTCATGATAAAATCATTAAAGGAATTTTAGAAAAAGATAATTCTGTGAACGGAAATCCCGAAGAACGTCTAGATTGGCTACACGAAAAATATAGAGCTGATGAAAGATTTGAAAATAATGACTCAGATACACTGCTATTCCTTGGATGCATGTCGTCATTTAGGGTTAAGGAAAGTGCTAGTGCACCGTATGAGATTTTAAGACTTGCGAATTATGATTTTAAGATTTTAGAAAAAGAACCTTGTTGTGGCGAGTATGCATATTCAGCAGGAAGTTTAGCTATTGCCAAGGAGATTTTTCAAGAAAATATTGAATTATTTAAAAAATTAGGTGTGAGAAATTTAATTGTAACGTGTGGCGGGTGTTTGTACGCATTTGGTACAGTTTATCCCAAATATTTTAAAAATTATAATCTTAAAGTAAGACACATCGTAGATGTTGTTCATGAATTGGAGAAAGACGGTAAAATAAAATTAAAGCCTTTAAACAGATCAATAACTTATCACGATCCTTGCAGACTTGGAAGGAAATATAAAAATGGCCCCCTGTTTAAAGAGCCTAGAGAATTATTAAGTAAATGTGGTATAGATGTAAAAGAAATCTCTAAAGACCCTGAGAGCTGTCCTTGTTGCGGATCTGGCTCAGGAATACGAGGTGTAGATAGTAGTATATGTATAAAAATTGGAGAAGGATTGTTCAATAAAATAGATACAAAAGAAATAGCATCATCTTGTCCCTTGTGCATTTTTAATTTTAGATACGTAAACTATAAAAATCAAATGGATAAAAAGATTAAATACATCACGGATTATGTTTTAGAATCAATAAAAAAATAATGTTTTTAAACCAATATTGAATGTTTTGTAGAGTTGTTTTAATATTTCTAATCTTAAGTAGCTTGAAAACCTGAAGTTTTAAAATTTCGAATTAGAAATTCATCCGCATCGAATTCTTAACTTCTTAAAAAATTCATATAAAATTCTGAATATATATTCATTGTAAAATTGTTTCAATATGCATTCTATGTTGAGAAGAGGAATAATGAATAGGAATAATGAATAATCATTCAAAATATTTAAATACGAATATTACTATTTATTACATGATAAAAAAAAAATAACACAAAAAAAACACAAAAAAGGTTGAAAAGTTAAATATGCCAGGTGGAGATAGAACAGGACCTAGTGGATTTGGTTCAAGAACAGGTCGGGGCTTAGGATATTGTGCGGGCTATGACACGCCAGGATATTCTAAAGGTTATGGAATGGGAAGGGGCGGGGGATGGTGGCGAGGTGGAGGTTTAGGATTTGGTAGAGGTCCCGGTAGGGGTAGAGGCTATGGTAGAGGTTGGAACTATGGGGCACCAGGTTATTATCCTTATGCAGCAGTTCCGCCCGTTTATAATCCCTATGCGCCAGGAGTTTTGCCAACGATCAGTCCAGAGAATGAATTAGCCATGCTCAAACAAGATAAAGATTATCTAAGTTCTGAAATGGAAGGTATTAAACGCACATTAGATGATATTTCGAAGAAGATTGAAGATTTAGAAAAGGAAAAATAATTTTTTTTTATTTTATAATTTTTAAAAAGGAAACAACAAAATGTCACAAATCCAAAAAAGTCACGAGGATTATATAAAAGCCATCTATTTAATTTCAAAAGAGAATAAAGGTGGTTGGGCATCCAATTCAAAAATTTCAAAGTTTTTAAAAGTTAAACCACCTTCAGTTACAAACATGTTACATAAGTTAAAAGCGAATGGTTTAATAGATTGGAGGCCAAAAAAATCGATAAGATTAACTAAAAAAGGAAAAGAAATTGCTCTCAATATTGTCAAAAACTATAATTGTTTATTTGACTTCTTTATTCATGTTTTAAAGGTAAAAAACGAATCTACAGTGCAAAAATTATGCTGCGAAATCGAACATTATATGAGTAAAGATGTATCTGATGCACTAGAAAATCTCGTTCTTGAATTATGTTAATAGAAAAAGATATATATACTTAAATGAATAGCTCTTTTTTATAATATATATTACAACAAATACTTGAATTCGTGAATTAATTATGGAAAAATTTTTCCCTATAAGCATTAATCCTCAATTATGTGTTCTTTGTCAAAAGTGTTCTTATTCTTGTCCTACAAAAGCAATCTTTTTTAGAGATTCGTTAAGATATGTAGATTATAACAAATGTAAAGGATGCCTTAAGTGTGTAGATATGTGCGAGCACAACGCTATCGAAGTAATTTCAATGGAAGATGGAGAATTATTTGATTTTAAAATTGACGGTGAAAGATGTAATGCTTGTAAAAAATGTTTAGATGACGGATTTTGTTTTCAAAATTTATTTTATCTTAGAATTAACCCTGAGCCAGGTGAAGAGTTAATTGCAATTAACAAAAAAAACATGAATTCATGTCAAAATTGTTTAAAATGTTTTAAAGATTGCCCAAACAATGCCATTATCCCAATTATTTCTTTTATGATTGAAATAAATTATTAAGTTAATTAGATTAGTGATGTTGATATGAATTTTAATAGAAATTTAAAGATTTTAATAATTTTCAAGAATTTTTATGAAATAGATTTAATTGGTCATGAGAATAAAATATTTTGAAATATCATGTCTAATATAGAGAAAAATTTGAAATTTTACGAGCAACCAGTTTTTATAAATCTTATACTTTTAATTTTCAACACTATTTTTTTTATTCTTAAGCTAATTTTTGGTACGTTAACAAGAAGTTTAGCAATACAAGCAGATGCGTTTGATAGCATAACGGATGTTGTAATGTGTCTTACTGCGTTAATAGGGATCTTATTTGCTAAAAAAAAGCCGAATGAGAAATTCCCCTATGGATATTATAAAATAGAAAATATAATAAGTCTAATAATTTCTTTATTTATTTTTGTTACAGCGTATTATATTATTCTTCAAACATTAGTAGATCTCATTAACTTTATCAATGGCAATCCAAGATTTGTAGATTTCTCGCCAGTAGTATTTTTCTTTTTAATCATTTCTTTATTAACTTCTATGATTTTAACATTATATTTGAAATTAGTCGGTAAACAAACTAATTCACCCATTATTCAATCAGAAGCAAACGAAAAATTACTGGACATTTTTATTTCTGCATCCGTACTTATTGGATTTATCAGCGTTTTTTTTAATTTTTACGTTTTAGATTCGATAATTGCATTATTTATTGGTATTTTCATAATCAAGGGAGGATACGATATTTTTATCGCTTCTACAAAAACTCTACTTGATGCTGTTATTGATTTTGATAATAGAACAGAACTTTATAACTTAATAGAAAAATTTCCAAGAGTGAAGAGCATTAAAAACTTACAAATACGCTCTTATGGAAAGTATGTATTTTTAGAGGTTGATATTGTTTTAAATAAAGAGATGACATTATCCAAAATAAGGGTGTTAAAAGATAATCTTTCTGACAAAATAAAGAAAAATTTCGCTGAAATATTTAAAATAATAATCTTAGCTGAAGTTCCTGAGGAAAAAATCATAAAAATTGCTATTCCTTTAATGCATAATGAAGGATTGAATTCTAAAATTTTCGATCACTTCGGAGAGTCTCCTTATTTTGCTTTCTTAGAAATCCAAGAAGATTTACTAATGAAATTTGAGGTAATTCCTAATAAATTTAGATTTGAAGAAAAAAGAAAGGGACTTTTAATTTCAGATTGGTTAAATGAAGAAAAAATCGATAAGATTTACTTAAAAAAAGAATTGAAAAAAGGGCCTTCTTTAATTTTTAATAACAATTTTGTGGAAGTAGAACTCACTGATTTAGAAAATTTAAATGAAATACTCAATAAAGAAAAAATAACCATGAAATAAGTAATTCTAAAATTATAAAGAAGAGATTTAATTTATTTTTCTGAGTTTTAATTTAACTTTTATTGGTTCTTTTATCACCATTTTGAAAAACAACAACAACAAAATTTTTTAAAAAATTATTCTAGATTTAATTTCCAAAAGATATTTTCTTTATAAATCCATCTTTTTATTTTATTCTCTGATTCAAGCTTTTCTAATTTCAATAAAATTTGATCTTTAGTGAAAGTCTCAGTTGTAAAAGTTTCAATAATTTGTTCTTGCCTCATTGGATGTCTTTCTATTATATTTAATAATTCTTTTTCAAAATCTGACGAATAAAAACCGAATTTTCCCATCTCAGGAAAATTTATATCGCTATATTCCCCAAATACTTCGTTTAATAACGAAATGATTGTTTTTTCTGGGATTTTAACCCATTTTTCAACCGGGGGTCTTATTGGAACGTTAATATCGACTCTATCTGGTTTTATTAAATCAATTTTCTCTTTAATCTTTAATAACTCTTCTTTAGAATCGTTAACTCCTTTCATTATCATTATTTCAATCCAAAATTTACCCTTGAACTCTTTTTTAAACTCTATTAATCCCTGTATCATGGCATCAAACTTGATAGATGGATGAGGTCGATTTATTTTAATAAAAGATTTTTCATCTCCGGCATCTAAACTAGGTAAAACAACATCAACATGCATTAACTCTTTTCTAACCTCTGGGAAGGATAATAAAGCATCGTTTGTAATTACGCAGATTGGTTTGTTTGAAAATTCTTTTGCTTTTAAAATCAGTTCTCCTAAATTTTTATATAATGTAGGTTCTCCACTACCTACAAATGTTATGTAATCTAAATTATTTTCATTTTGCTTTATAGTTTCTTTCATTTCAGCAATGATTTCTTTCTTTGGAAAATAATTTTTGCGTTCATTTGTAAAATCAGTTGTTTTCCCTAACTGACAATAAATACACTGATAATTACAAGTTTTTGAAGGAATAGGATCAATCCCTAATGACCTTCCTAATCTACGACTTGGTACAGGTCCAAATACGTGCTTCATGAATTGTTTTTTTAAAATTTTTAAAAATAAATAAATATATTTAGTATAATTTTTTTACTTCTTAGCAATTCTTCCCCATTCATTTTTCTTTTCATTGTTATTATATTTATATTTTTCAATCGAGCGTTTTAAAGTTCTTATTGTTAATTCTGCGCAATGCTTATGACTTTCTGGTAAACCTTTCAAGGCATTTTCAATATCTTCTGGCCTTAATTTTTCAGCAAATTCTAGAGATTTACCCTCAATAAGAAGCGTAGTTTGACTTCCTGCCGCAACAGTAATGCCACAACCATCTGTAATAAAGTTTGCTTTTTCGATCACGTTATTTTTAATTTTTAAAAAGAACTGCATTGTATCACCGCAAGGCCCCTCATACGCATGCCATACACTTATTTCCTCTTCCAGTAGTTTTCCCCAATTTTTTGGATTATGGTACAAACTAACAATATAGTTGTTAAATTCTTCAATTTCTTCATCAATAATTTCTTTTTGAAGCTTCTTTACAAACTTATTAAAATCTTCATCGGTCAATTTGCTTTAAAATTTTTTTTCTTTCATGATTTTTATTTTCAATTTTTTTTTTTTTTAATTAAAAAAAATCACTTCTACGACATTCTATTCCATTTATTAAAATTCGTTTTAAAATTTTAGTTTTATTATGAGTAAGTTTAAAAGGTTTATTATTATTATTATTATGAATATATATTCAAAATAAATTAAAAAAATAAAAAATAAAAAAAGGTTGATAAAAAGTGGTTATTATTGCTATTCCTTCAATAGGAAGTGGAGGTTTAGGTGATGGAATGAGCCCTCGTTTTGGAAGATGTCCGAGCTTTACGTTCGTTGAATTAGAAAATAATGAGATTAAAGCGGTCAAATCAGTTGTAAACCATGCGGCTAACGCAATGGGAGGGGCTGGCGTGCAGGCAGCTCAGATAATTGGGGAAAACAAAGCAAATATCGTAATTGTAGGGTTTTTAGGTCCAAATGCAGCTAACGGACTTAATGCATTAAATTTAAAGATTTTTCAAGCGCCAGATCAAAATTTGACGGTAAAAGGAGTGATAGATCTTTATATTCAGCAAAAACTACAGGAAATATCTGCCTCAAATGTTGGATCCCATTACGGAATGGGTGGAGGCATGGGCGGGGGCCGTGATATGGGTGGCGGTCGTGGTATGGGTGGTGGTCGTGGTACGGGCGGCGGTAGACAAATATAAACTTAACTAATCTAAAAATCTGGTTGTTTTAGTGTTGAGTAAAAGACCTAAAGTTATTTGTGTTACAGGCGGTAAAGGAGGTACGGGTAAAACGTTATGTGCCGTTAATTTGGCAATCATGTTTAAAAATGAAGGTTTCCGAGTACTTTTAATAGATGGAGATGTTGAGAACCCTAATGCATTTCTTTTGTTAGGTGCGAAGCTTGAAAACAAAGTTGAAGTCCCTTTTTTCAAGCCTAAAATTATTGAAGATAACTGTTCTAAATGCGGGTTATGTGCTCAAAATTGCGCGCCTCACGCTTTATTATATATAGAAGATTCTTATCCAATCCCAATTTTAGCCCTTTGTTCAGGCTGTCAGTTGTGTTATAAAATTTGTCCAGAAAAAGCGATTGAAGCAGATTTAAAAGTAATCGGCTGGACTTATTCGACAAGAGTAAACGATCTCTCTCTTTTCACTGGTGATTTAAAACCCACGGAGGCTCGTTCAGCAACAATCGTGGAAAAGTTACTCGAAGACTTTGATGATATTATAGAAAAAGAACCAGATAAATTTGATGTCATTATTTTAGATACTGCCCCAGGAGCGCACTGCGATGTAGAGCATTTAATCAAAAAAGCAGATCTAGTAATTCCAGTTACAGAACCAACGAAATTCGGCAAATTAGATTTAATTAGGATAATAGACCTAATTAAATTGTTGAATAAAGAGTATCGTGCTATAGTTAATAGGTCTTCTCTGTTAGGCTTCAGAGAGGAATTTTTAAAAGATTTAAAAGAGAAACAAATAACGATTTTAGGCGATATTCCTTTAGATGATGAGATTGTATATTCTTACTGTCAAGGTATACCATTAATGGATGAAAATAGCGGGTTCAATAAAAATGGTAAGGGATATAAAGCATTTGAAGCGATATTTGAAAATTTATTAGAATGGATGGAAATGAAAAGTGGAGGAAATTAAAACAATGAACCAAAAAAAAATAGGCGTTATTTCAGGGAAAGGAGGTGTAGGTAAGACGTCATTAGTTGCATCTTTAGCAAGTCTGGCCAGTGAAGATCCAGAAATAAACTCTATTGTTTTAGATTGTGATGTAGACGCTCCAAATTTAGCCTTAATACTTCCTGCAAAATCAGAAAAAGAAATATATAGTCAAGATACTTTCACTACTCTTAAAGCTACTTTTCTAGAAGAAAAGTGTGTTAATTGCAAAATATGTGTTGACGAGCATTTTTGCGAATTTAACGCTTTAGGATGGGACGAGGGGAACCAAACACCTGTATTGGATTATTTATCATGTGAGGGATGTGGAGCGTGTAAGGTATTATGTCCTGAGCATGCTTTTGAAATAAATCCTGTTAAAAGCGGGGAAATCATTTCATACAATTCAAAAATAGGTTTACCTTTGGTTTATGGAATGACAAGATTAGGTAGCACCACTTCAGGAAAATTGGTTTCAGAATGTAAATTTTTCGCTAAAGAACTTAAGGAATTTTCCGAGAGTAATTTAATAATAATAGATGGTCCTCCGGGAATAGGGTGTCCCGTAATTGCTACGGTCTCTGGCTTGGATTATATCATCACGATAACGGAACCAACACCTTCGGGATTACATGATGTCATGCGAGCAATTGATGTTGTTCAGCAATTTAACATACCTTTTGGGATAATAATAAATAAGTCTGATTTAAAGAGTCCTTTTCAAGATAAATTTAAAAAATTCATTGACGATACCGGATATAACATATTAGGTCGGATCCCTTTTGATTTGTCAATCCCTAAAGCAATGTCTTTTGCCGAACCAGTAGTAGTTCATGCTCCAGATTCTAAAGCGAGTTTAGCTATTAAGGAAATTTATAAAAATTTGAAAGAAGTGTTATGGAATAATGGTTAATCCTAATTTTACTATTTTAAAAAATATTTCCCTTTTTCAAATCATCCATAAAATCTAAGATACTAAATTTGTTCTCTAATAAAATAATATACATTTTTTGAATTGCACTTAATGCAGTCAACCTTTTTTTCTTTTGACGCAGATCCATCTTCCCATTCGTGATTGCAATCCAAACATCCGTAGCCAACAAAGCTTACTTTATAATCAAAATTTCCACCATAGACCTTAATTGCTTTGCCTTCGATAAAGGCTTGAGTAGTTTTTTGATGAGCGCTTTCAAGGATCCGCGAAAATGTAGGTTGACTAACGCTCATTTTTTCAGCCGCGTCTTTCTGATTCAAACCTATGTAATGCTTAAGGCGCATTGCCTCGAATTCAGAAACAGTTAGAACAACGCAACTATCCATTGAAGGGCGCACGCTTGAAAAATAAAAGTTATTAGGCGTTTGATTAACCCATCTTCTGCGAGTTCTTCTTCCCATTTCGAATCAATTGAATATTTATTAAAATAAAACTTAAATGATTATTCATTAAATTTAAATGATTATTCATTAAATTAAGTTGGCATGAAATGAAATCTCAAGATTTTTCTTTTGAAATTGTAATTGTTTTTGATGATAAATGTGCAAAAAATGGTTTTTTAACAGGTTTTGGATTCTCGGCATTAATATTCAATAATTTTACTCAGAATTATATATTATTCGATACAGGCGGAAATGGCAATACTTTAATCCAAAATATTAATAAGCTAAATATCGACTTAATAAAAATTAAGAAAATTATAATTTCTCACGATCATTTTGATCATGCAGGTGGATTGAGTGAGCTACTAAGAAGAAATTCGAAATTTGAGATATATGTGCCAAATGATGATAAAGAATACTTTAAAAGGTCATATCCAGAATCAAAGATTCACGGCATTTCAGAATTAATTGAGATCGAAAAAAATATTTATTCCTCTGGGCAATTAGGAACTCATTTAAAGGAACAAGCTTTATTTTTAAGGAATAGAGATGATAAAATTGTGCTAATTGTAGGTTGTACGCATCCAGGATTAGAAAACTTTATCTTAAAGGCACGAAAAACGAAAGATATTAAAGCTATTATTGGAGGCTTTCACGGATTCAGAGAATTCTCCTTTTTAGAAGGAATTGACTTCCTAGGTCCTTGTCATTGTACAGTACATATAAAAGCTATACAGGAAAGATTTCCTAATCAATTCAGGAAAATTTGTGTTGGCAATTCCTTAATATTTTAAGTTTTTTCTTATCTTTTCGGTAAACAACAAGTTATTTGTGGTGATATTCACTTTTATGAATAATTATTCATTAAATTTAAATTCCAAAAATCTTTATAATTCTTAAATCTAAAATTTAATAAAGAGGTTGACAATATAGTTGAAAATTGCTATTAGTACAGATTCGGGAAAAATCTGTGCACATTTTGGTAGAGCTCCAGAGTTCACTTTTGTGACAATTGAAGACAATAAAGTAATCGAAAAAAAAGTACTTCCCAATCCGGGACATGCTGTTGGGAGCATACCCAAATTTGTAAGCGAACAGGGAGCGAATTGTATGATTGCAGGTGGAATGGGACATCGAGCCGTAGAGTTTTTTCACCAATATAATATAGAAGTTATAATGGGGATTACTGGTGATATTGATAATGTAATAAAAAAGATTTTAGACGGTACATTAGAGGGCGGCGAAAGTCTTTGTACTCCTGGTGGAGGTAAGGGCTATGGAGTTGATAAAATCCATACCGATGCGGATGATAAAGACGACCAACATCACCATCATTTTTAAAATATCCCATTCTTCCTATTATATCTTCTGACAGAAATTAATACATGACTAGATGATAGTAGATACTCTCTAAAAATTCTATTTTTAGAATTTAGGGATGGGTTTTTTTTTAAAAAAAAAAAAATTATTCTAATTTGTGAATTTAGGCTTTAAAAAAATTATTTTCTAATCTGAACTTTTGGTTTAATTGGGGAAGCCCCGTTCATATTAGTAATAATTGGACAATGTGATAAAACCTTATCCATCAACTCGTTAATTTTTTCGTCTGGAGCGTCTGCTTTAATCCTAATAACGGGTTCAAGTTTATCGTATCCAGCCAATTTTGAATCGTCAATTCCAAAAATTGCTCCAAGATTAATATGGCCGCGAGAAAAGACTTTTAATTCTTTAATTTCAATATCCATGATCTTAGCCCAAAATTTGGTAACTGCGACGATACATGCTCCAACAGAGGCCAAAATTACTAATAAAGGAGAAGGTCCTTGATTAGTTCCATCCAATCCTGGAGGTGCATCTATAAGCAGCTCAAATGGTTTTGCACCCATGGTACATTTTACTTGCATGCCTTCCGGCAACATTTCGCATTCGACATTGAAGTTTTTCTCTCCAGCGTTCCAATCTGCTTTTACAGCATCATAAGTTTCTTTAAAACTAGGCATAATAATTTCACTTTTCTAATTTCTAATTTATTTGTATATTTATGTAGAACATTATGAATATACATTCATAATTATGATAATAATATCATTCATTAAATAAAAATTTAGGTAAAAAAGTATCTTTAATTCGTTTTAATAAATTATACTGAGTTTGACAAGAATAATCATTTATTCTCAGCTAGGAGAATTAAGTAAGCTCTTAAGCTAGTATTTGGAAGTTAAATAGAGAAATCGAATTTGATTTAGATAATAATATTTCGGAACAAATCAATATTGGAAAAAAAAAAAAGAGAAATCAAATAAAAATAAGTAAAGAATGTAATTTCCTTCATCTTTTTCTTTTCAGGGCATTTCTAAATTTCTCAAGTTATTTTCTGGGAGTAACAGTTGGTCTTTCGTATCTACGCAATTTTGATTTAATTCCAAAAAGATACTTCGCAATGTTTTTCAGTTTCTCAAGATCGTAGCGCATCATCATGGTGATAGTTTCCATTGCTGGACTTCCTCCGCCATGTAAGCCAGCAACTTGCATTAAACCAGCAATTTCCGAAACGACCAAACCCTCAATCCCTCTAAAACATTTTAAGATGTTTTCTGATTTGACTCTCGGATTTCTCTTCAAATATTTCATTGCAAGAGCTCCTACTTCTTCAGAATAGAACGATCCTTCATGAGGCAACGTTGCAATGAGCCCACCAGAAAGGTCTGCTAGAATTTTGTACTCGTCATAAATC
>JAUXAJ010000306.1 GCA_030620005.1 Promethearchaeota archaeon
TTTTTAAGCCTCTTAAGTAATTTTATCTATGTTACGATTAAAAACGAGAAAAAGTATAAAATTTTTATGTAACCATTAAATCTTAAAGAAAAATTTAAAAAATTAGAGAAAAAAAGATACGAAAGTAGGTTATTTAGACAACAATTTTATAGAAAATGAATAAACATAAGATCTAGTTAGAATCATTTGTTAATACTTAAATTATTAAAATTTAGAATCAAAATAATATTGTGATAGAAACTATTTGAAATGATAATGTACAGCGTGAACTTAAAAGAAGGAAAATTCCCGATTATTATTAAACCTAATCTCGGACAGCCAATATTGATAAATTTAAGAGATTATAAAGATATTAATGGCAATTTTATTAAAAAAAATACTTTTGATTCTTTAATAATCGCAATTCCAGAACAATCGATACAAGAAATCTTACAATATTTTCATTTAAATATATATATTCAACCAATTTTAAAAGACGAAGGAGATTTTTCAGAAAGAAGGGGTGAACGATATCCACTTCAAATCCTTGAAGTTAAAAAAATTGAAAAGTTTGATTTTAAAGATCAAGGAGTATTAGAAGAAGAAAATTGTATTGTTTGGGACATCTTTAAAACCTTATTGCCAATTGACAATATTTTTGGAAGGAGGAAGATTCTTTATAAAATAAAATTCCAGATTAAAAAATTAAAAAAAATTAATGACCTTTTAATAGAAACATCGAGAAACTTTTTGTTATTTGACATCGTTCACGATTTTCCAAATCGAATGGTCGATAAGATTAATTACCATAGTATTGCCATATTCGATAAAGATTGGAGTAATTTTAGATTCATACACGCTTCTGACTTACATGTTGCCAGAAGAAATGATTTTATTGTAAAATATTTAAAAGAGAAAACTCTCGCAAAAATTCAATCTTTTCAAAGAGCCAATAGGAAGAAAATCTCTAAAGTGGATACAACCATCCTTACAAGAGATTATACTTTTAGGAAGGAATTTCAAGAAGAGCGATTAGAAGATTTACGCGTTGCTAAATATAACTTCAATTACAACCTCAGATTATTGATTGATCATGTTAATAAGCAAGTAATGGAAAATGAACTTGATTTTGTGTTAATGACGGGAGATCTAATTGATTATCTTGAAATTGCGACAGGAAATTATCAATATAAAAATAATTTTTTCGTGTTTATTGATATCTTACTAGGTTTAAATAGAGGATTAGATAAACCTCCGTTCTTAACTGATAAAGAGTTTATTAATAAAAAGGAAATCTTGGCACCTATTTTTACAACTGTAGGTAATCACGATTACCGTAAGGGTCATTATAGCGTAAGGTTGGGAAGATTACATCAAATATTTGGAATGACGAAAAAAGAAATTAAAGGATATTTTGACCTGAAATATGTCAATTATTTGAAAACACTTCGCTCTAGAGACAAGTATTTAAGAGATTATTTCAGACATGTAAATCCTAATTTAAACTACAAAATAAGAATTGGTGATTTTTGTAATTTCATATTTCTTGATACAGGACAAGATTCTATTGCTGACATGCACGATCTATTAAAAGGAAGCCCGAGCACTAAGGGATTAAAAGATTATCAAATTGATCTACTTAGAGCCTATATACAACTATGCCACGACGAAAAAATCATAGTTATAATGCACACACCTCCAATATCTCCTAGCTTAGGTAAAAGAAAACAGCGAAAATTCAAGAAAAAATTCAAATTACACCGCAAGCTTCGATGGAGCGATTTTTACGAGTCTAATTTAAAGCGTTATATTGGTATATCTAGATTAGATAAAATTTTAAATTTGAAATACCAAATAGTAATGTATAATTGGGCTAATTTACTAAGGATTTTTGTAGGTTCTGATAAAATTATCAGGAGAAAAGTTGATTTAATATTATGCGGTCACACCCACACGCTGAAAGAATTCAGGCTTAAAGAAGCTAGAGAATCTGAGAGCATAAGCATGGGTTTTTATTTCACAAAGATACCTGTAAATGTTCCTTGTGAGGTTTACACGGACAGATACCGAAATATTTTGAGAGACTTTAAAAATTTAGATAATTTAAAGGCATGGTTTGATGTTAATAAACCTTTCATATTTCAAACGCAAGCAATTGGTCCAATTTCGCAATACTACAAATTTAAGCCACCAGGTTTCAGGTATATAACAATAAAAGATAAACAAATAACAAGAGTAAATGTTTATTCCTTATATTTGAAAGAAACTTTAACAGAATCCCAGATAGAATCGCTTCAGGAATTTGGACCGGTTTAATTCTATTTTAATAGTTCAATTGCTTCTTCATATGATGTATCTGGCATTGGACCGAAATATTCGACTTTTAACGCGCCTACTGCATTTGCAAATTTAGCGTTTTTCTTCAGATCCCAACCTGCTAGATATCCGACCATGAAAGCACCTCCAAAAGAATCTCCTGCACCTGTTGGGTCTCTTTCATTTGCTTTAAACCCGCTAATGGTTAGTCCATTTTCATTTTCTTTAGTAAAAATGGTGCAACCATCTTTACCTTGTTTTAATACAATAATCTTTGGACCCATATCTAACATTTTTTGACACGCTTCCTTCTCTCCACTTATTCCAGCCAGCATTTCTGCTTCTTCTCCACTAGGAAGCAAAATTGTTGTTGCTTCTAATACAGGTTTACATATCTTTAAAATTATTTCTAAATCTAACATCTCAGGTCGTAAATTAGGATCGAAGGAAATGATGACGTTAGGATTTTTTTTTTTCGCTAATTTTATCGCCTTATAACAAGCTTCGCGGGAGTTCTCACTTATGGAAAGACCACTTCCCATCATGTGAAGGCACTTTATACCATCGAAATAGCCTTCTTTAATGTCATCTGGGCTAGTTTCGCCGGCAGCTCCAGCTGCGAAAATGAATTTACGGGAGCCATCAGAATTATATTGGTTGAAGGCGATACCCGTGGTTTTTTCTTTCATTACTCTTATATGTGAAGTATCGACTCCATCTTTTTTCAACTTTTCTACAATACAACTTCCAAATTCGTCGTCTCCGACCACTCCAAAATATCCAGTTGTGAATCCGAACGGTTTTGCCATCCTTGCGGCAGAATCTATAAAGATAGCAGGGGCTCCACTAGGAAATGGGCCTCTATAATTCGCTCCAAGTTTCCCGTGTGGTGTATCAACTTCAGTTCGCATTATCTCGACTAATAATTCACCTATACACAAAATATCTGGACACATGATAATTCATTATGAATTTAATTTTTATAAATTTTAAAATGTCTTCTCAGATTAAACTATTTTGTGTTAACTAATTAGTTTTAAATATCAACGCCAACAAAAAATATTAGATAAATAAATAAAATTGAAATTGATGCTTAAATGGCAGAAAATAGAACGAAAATAGGATCTTTTGATTATGTTAATCATTTTTTTGAAAGTGATGCTTTATTAGTCTCAATGGATGTAGATGGAAAACCAAACGTGATGGCATTAGCTTGGAAAACGATTGGGTTATTATGGGGCATTCCTATTATTAGTGTGGCAGTTGCTCCAAGTAGGTATAGTTTTAATTTACTAACAAGTGGCGTCAAGGAATTCACTGTTAACATCCCATCTAATAAAAATGCTGGTGCAATTGGAATTTCTGGTACGTTTTCAGGAAGAAATACTGATAAATTCAAAGAGGCAAACTTAGAAATCATTGATGGCTCAAAAACTAAAGTTCCAACAATAAAAGATTGTTTATTATCTTACGAATGTGAAATAGTACATTCCTGCAAGTCGGGTAACATGGCTTCACATCATTTATTTTTTGGACAAATCTTAGCCGCTCATGCGTCCAATGAAATTATAAAATGAAAAATTTAATGCGTGTTACTTTCACATCTGCACCCTTCAGATGTTTGAATGATTTCTCCGCAAGGACTCCTTTTTGGATGACCATATTTTTTACAAATTTTATTTGTTGTATTGCACGATAATAAAAGATTGAACCTCTCACTTTCATGATGAGCCTCCCGGGGACTTAGACCCAATTCATTATGTAATAGCACTTCAAGAAGTTGACAATGTCGGATTAATTCTTTTGCGAGATTTTTTCCATTTTCAGTCAGTTCAACCTCACGATAGGCCTCGTAGCTTACAAGACCAACTTGCTTGAGTCTCCTTATGCAACTTCCTAAAGTGGAATGACGAACGCCTAGTTTTTTTGAAATTGCCCCGATTTTCATTGGTTTATTAAGTCGATACAAGTTTTTTAAGACACTATAATCTAAGTTTGACATGCTTTCTCCCTCCATTAAAATTTATATTTTGTATATTAATCAAAAGAAGAATATTTTTTGATATTTCCTCAATTTTCCTCATTATTAATGTTGATGTCCAAAAAGAGTTAATACTAAAACCATTGTTCCAACTCCAGCCATGATTAAAATAAATTGTCGGATAATGTGTTTATAACCTACTTTTTCATGAAGGTTTGGTGTTAAATCTGATAAAGCAATATACAAAAAACTCGCAGCTGAAATCGCTAATAAATAAGGAACCATGGAAGATATGGCTCCTAACACGAAATAACCAATGATCGCAGAAGGTATTGTAGTAGAGCTAGATAGAAGATTGTAAGTAAAAGCCTTTTTTCTTGAATAGCCCCCATTTAAAAGGATTCCAAAATCTCCCGCTTCTTGAGGTATTTCATGAGTTATTATTGTAAGTCCAACAATTATACCTAGATTAAAATTAGTAAGAAAAGCAGAGGCAATAATAATCCCGTCAGTAAAGTTATGAAACGCGTCTCCTATCAAAATAATAGGCCCAGCAGTTTCAGAGCCGTGTACATTACAAGTTTCATCTTGACAATTTCGCCAAATAACAAATTTCTCTAGAAAAAAGAAAAATAGAAGACCTCCTAAAATATAAGGCATGATTGCGTGAGGTTCACCATCAAGACTTTCTATAGCTTCTGGTATCAAACCCAATAAAGCCGCGCTTAGTAAAGTTCCTGTTGCGTAAGAAAGCAAAATAGGCACGAGCATCTTCTGAATTTTTTCACTGGCAAGAACGAAGCCTGCTGCTGCTAATATTGCTCCAATGCTACCCAATATGCTAAAGAATATAATCCAACCAAGAATTTGTTCAACACCCCAAATTTGTATTTTTTTCTACTTTTGTGAGAAATTACGACATATCGTAAACTATTATAAATTGTGAATCTTTTTATAAAAATTTTACGATGCTTCGTAAAAACTTTTAAAAATTAGAAGTTCGTATAAAATTTGATGCTTGGAACGTTAACAATAACAAAATCAGATGAAAAAAGGATCTTGCCCATTTCCAGGAACGACGAATGAACTTTTATTAAAAACTTTATTCCCATATTTGGTAGGATCAGATTCAACAGAAAGTTTTATCAATATTAAGAGAAAAAACGCAACAAATCACGGAGAAAAATAATAAAGAGAATTACTAATAAATAAATTTAACAAGAGTTATAATATATTTAATAGATTCCATGAGGTTATTTTTTTATTCAAGAACCAATAAATTTTTATTGTTCTGATTGTCATAAAGACTTCAATTATTCGTCGATAGAGTATAAATGTCCTGAATGTAAGGGATTACTTTTCCTTAAAACAGATTTATCGGAATTTAAGGATAAATTTACAGAAGATAAAAAGTTTTTCTCGTTTTGGGATTATTATTTTGCTTTGCCTTCGATTAACA
>JAUXAJ010000001.1 GCA_030620005.1 Promethearchaeota archaeon
TGAAAAATAGTATCAACTTATCGTTAAAAATGGGCTGCGTATAGATGTAAAACTAGTACAAATTTTAAAGATACTAAAGTTTTAAATTAATAGAAACAAGATCTTTATTATTCTTTAGAAAAAATTACAAAACTTAAGTAATTAACTATTGCTATTTAACTAGAATAACTATTAACATTAACTTTTTTTGGTGAAAAATTATTAAACAAAAAACACATCAAGAAATAAATCCTAAGCTTAGTGGCGAGCTCGTAGAATTAAAAGAAGGTTATAGTAAGGTCAAGTTTCGAGCAATTGATGAGATGGTCTGCGACAACACGGGATTGATTCACGGAGGATTTATTTTTAGTCTGGCAGATTACGCCGCAATGCTTGCTATTAATCATCCTAATGTGGTTTTAGGAGGAGCAAGCGTAAAATTCTTGAAGCCCGTCGTGAAAGGAGACCAACTTAAAGCAATAGCACGATTATCTAAGGTCGATGGCAAAAAACAATTTGTTGAAGTTGAGATCTTTAAAGAAGACACGTTGGTTTTTAACGGAGAATTTACCTGTTTTGTACCAAACCAGCACGTTCTAAAAAATATGTGTTGAACGTTTTAACAGCAAAAGAAACGTTAAATTTCTAATTTAAAAAAATCTATGGCGTTTTTTACTGTTTTTTCGCTTACTACTGCTTGAGGGAGGTCGAGAACGTGCGCAATTGCAGAAATAGAATATCTGACATTTGAAGGCACGTTAAACGGCCCTCTCTTGTAGGGATGTTGGTAATAACTATCTGTCTCTGTGACTAACGATTCGATAGAGGCGTCTTTTATCACGTCGCGCCACCTTTTGTAGCCAAATGCGGAACTAGGAACTGAAAGCGTATAACCTTGTTCTGACAGAATCTTTCCGTATTCTTCAGGACCAGAAAAGCAATGCCACATTACTCTCTCTGGTCTTATTTTGTAATCGTTTAAAATCTTAATAATTTGCATGTTCGCTCCATTTTTTTTGTTGAATTGATGATCAGGATTATCCTTATCGTGCTCGTGTCTAGCAGCGTTTCTCACGTGCAAAACATAGGGTTTATCGTAATCTTCAGTTATTTCAAGAATCTTTTTAAATTCCTCAACCTGTTTATTTTTTTTTTCCAAAGTTTTTGCGTGGTGGAAATCTAATCCAATTTCACCAATAGCTGAATAACTTTCGGTGTTGCTTTCTATAAATTCTATCCATTTTTTCCATTCACCATGATATTTGTTCTTTGGAGTGTAGGTAACAGTTTGTGGAGCCCAGCCGCATGTAAAACCCATTTTCTCCTTATTCTTCATGAATTTTAGCGTTAAATTAAGCGTGTTCATATCAATGGAGCTTGTGATTAAATATAAACCTCCATTTTTAAAATATTCCGAATATTGCACTTCATTAGGCGGCAATTTATCGTTTCTTGGACGAGGAAACGGAAGATGGCAATGCACATCGATGAATTTAAGTCCTATTTGTGGTTTGGGAATGTTTATCTTTTTTGACATTTTCGATTTGGGAAGATTACTTTGACATTATATTATCTAATTTTGTTTGTTATGAATAATGAATGAAATAATTATATGAATAAAAAATCATATATCTAAAAATAGAAAATCAAATTAAAGTAGAGCCAAAACTATTATGAAAAAAATTTGTTACATGTCAGCTTATGAAATAAAGGAAAAAATTATTTCACAAGAATTAACATCTCAAGAAATTGGAATGTAAATAATCGCCCCACAATTAGACGAATCCACGCTTCTTCAAGTATCAAAAAGATTTGAAGAAATAGCTCCATGGCAAAATAAAACCCCTAAATTTAATTAAAAAAAAGTTATTTTTCTTGCTCAAGCTTTCTTGCTTAAAATATAAGAATTGATGAACTTTAGTTATATCTAAAAAAGATAAATATTCAAAAATAATTATTCAAAATAAGAAATATTTTTTATATATAGAATTTGTTAATAAAGATAAAAAAATGATTGAAAAAAAAACGAATAAGGAAAATAGAGCAAAGAAAGAATTTAATTTTTTATATGGGTTGAAGAATAGTCAGTCTTATCTAGATATTTGTCGAAAAGTCTACGGAGATGATTTTCCCGAGGAGGTCAGCCCTAATAGTTTCGTTACGATGACTGATCTGCGAAATATAGTAAGATATCTCAATGTCGGACAGGGAGACACTTTTATTGATGTGGGATGTGGTAGAGGGGGGCCAGGATTATGGATAGCGCGTGAAAAGGATTCAAATTATATGGGAATTGATATATCTGAAAGCGCTGTAGAAAAAGCGTCACAACGTGCAATAAATCTGGGACTTAAAGATAAAGCCTGCTTCCAAATAGGGGATATATGTGAAACAAATTTTCCTGATAATTTCTTTGATGGGGCAATTAGTATCGATACTTTTTTATATATACCAGACATATTAGCGGGATTATGTGAAGTGGCGAGAATTTTGCGTTCGGATGCATTGTTTATATTTACCACTTGGGAAAAGAAAAGACCGAGTAAGGTGAACGATTATCGTCTTTTCCTTCAAAAAGCGGGATTTAAAATTGAGATTTATGATGAAACCCCAGATTGGGAACGCCGACAATATATGGTTTACAAATCTGTTCTTGAATCTAAAGAAAGATTTATCAATGAGATGGGAGTGAATGGAGCACGTCCATATATTTATGAGGCAAAAAACTATTTGCCTGTTCTAAAGTATATGAGAAGAATATTCGTTGTCGCTGAGAAATTTTGATCTTTTTTATTATTATGTCTTATCTTTAAATTTCTAAAAAAAAAATTTATTTGAGAGGATGATTACTTTTTCTTTAGATTTATGTTAAACAATTATTTTTAAGATATAATTTTTATTCTATAAGTGATCATCGTGGAAAAAGTCGAGGAACAATATGAAAAAATCATTGATACATTTCCAAACGCAATTTTGATGAATAATTTTATTTTTCACATCAGAATTCACGCGATAAATGAGAGTTATATTGATATTGATTATAAAAATTATCCAAAAAAACCTAAGGTTAAATTAATTAACCCAGATGGTCAGACTTATAAAAAGCTAGACGTGATGATTTCTTCTTTAAAGAATTGGAAAAAAAGCCGTGCCACTTCGATTGTTGAACTCATTAATGAAATATTAAAATTTATTAACGGCATGCTTTACAATAGCATCAACATCAAAAAAGAAATTCTCGAGGGCATTCTTGGTCTATGTAAACATCAGCATCCAAGAGAAATATTAGGGCTCTTAAGAATGGAGAACGCTGTCGTATCAGAGTTCATATTACCGCCTGGAGCGCTAACTTCCGAAAATTCTGGAGTATTTTTTCCAAACAGAATGCCTTTAGATAATTCGATTGAAGGAACAGTACATTCGCATCCAACGGGAAACGTTAACCCTTCTCCCACTGATCTTAACGGAATTTTTAAAAAACTGCGTTTTCATTTCATTATTGGGTATCCTTATAGTGATTTAAGTTGCGTAAAGTGCTACGATAGAATTGGCGACGAGTTAGATTTTAAAATAATTGATTAAGGCATTATTCTCTTGATCTTAGACACGAATTCTCTTTAATAGATGTCTAATTTAGGGTAATTTTTTTATTAATTTTTTACCATTTGTAGATTTATTTTACCACAATATTTTTAATGCCAAATTTTTTTATAAAAATATATTTAAAAACTTTTCTATTTGTGTACATTTATTAATAACTTCTATCTTGATAATAATATAAATAATAAAAAAAAGGGAAGGTCATCGCAGTTAAATATAAAAAAGGATATAGGGGAATATTCGAAAGTTGCTTGTCGAAGGGAATTGACAACCTAAAAGTTCATAGGTATTCAGAAGATGAAGTAATAAAGGCAATCATAAGAAACATACCTAAAGATGAGGAAGGAATAGTGGAAATTTACGAAATCAATTTTAAAACGAGAGAAAGGCGATTATGTAAAAAAATTATTATTGTTAACGAACTTTTCTTATCTAAAAAAGAGCATGAAATAGCCATTTTTTAAAAACGATTCAATGATCTCAATACATGCCACGATATTACATCGTTAAATATTTATCTTTGCTTCTATTTTTGACATGGAACTATTTGAAGTAGAAGCAGAACTGTACAATTCCAAGATGAGATTGTTTTCATGGATTTTTGAAGAAATTCAAATCCATCCTGAGAAGTCAAGGGAGCTAATAAACCAAAAAGGTCAAGAATTACCTTTAAATCTATAAAATTCTAACATTCTTTTTTATGAGCATTACTAATCAAATTTTAAAATCATTTCTTAACGATAAAAAAAATTGGTTCTTATTAAATTTCAAAATAATCTTAAAAAAAAAAAAAAATTAGGATTTATTCAATTACAATGACTATCTTAATTTCTTCGTGAGGTGGATTTGATAAAATTTTAAAAGCTTCAGGAACTTCATCCAAATTGATTCTTTTTGTAATGATAGGGTTTAAGTTAATTTTTTTTTGTTCTAATAATTTGATTGCAGTTTTCCAGTTATCTTGGGTGTAACTAAACACGCCCCTCATCGAGATATTTTTCAACATCAATTGCATGAACCCTTTCATTTCAAAAGGCTCCACATGAATCCCAATAACCATAATCGTGGTCCCTTTTCTTGCTAATTGTAACGAGGTCATGAAGGTATCTGGTATACCGACACAATCAAAAATGTGATCAGGACCTATCTTTTTTGTAAGCTTGTTGATTCTGCCCCATTTTTTCGGATCAAGGACATGATCAGCTCCTACATCCAAGGCTTTTTTCTGTTTTGATTCGACTGGTTCTATTGCAAATATTTCACTTGCTCCTGCTGCTCTTAACACTTGGATTGTCATCAATCCAATTGTACCTGCTCCAAATACAACGGCGTTCTCCCCAATTTTAAGATTGGAGGTTTGAACGGCAAAAACAGCAATTGCTAAAGGCTCAACTAATGCTCCTTCTACATATGAAATGGAATCAGGTAATCGATGGAGACGCTCTTCTATTACGTTTAAATATTCCGCTAGGGCTCCGTTAGTCGTTAGTCCTAATCCGCTTCCGCTCCACTTGCACATGTTCTCACCGTAATTATTACAACCGTAGCAATCAAAACAAGGTAAATTAGGATTTGCCGTAACTCTATCTCCAACCTTCCATTTTTTTACTTTTTCACCAACTTCAACAATTTCTCCTGCAAATTCATGTCCTAACACGATATTTCTTGATTGCAATGCTCCTGTCTCGTACGATTCTATATCCGAGCCACAAATACCACAGGACTTAATTTTCAATAAGACTTCGTCAGGTTTTATTTCTGGCTTTGGTAAATCGTCCATAACCTTAATTTCATGAACATCTGTAAAGATTGCTCCCTTCAATATATCATCCCTATTTTTTTTCCATAATTATTAATATAAAATCAATTTTAAATCTTAATTATAATATAGAACTCATGAAAATTTTAAAAAAAAAATTTAATAGAATTTGATGTTTCACAGAACTCCCATGCTTAAAAGCAATTTTGTGGCGTCTGGTGTTTGAAAAGCGATTTTTACATCAAGTACCGCTGGTTTACCTGAGTTCTTAGCTCGTTCAAGGGCAGGTTTAATTTCGTTGGGATCTGTCACGACTTCACCATAACAACCGAAACCTTCAGCACATTTAGCATAATCAAATTCAGGTAAGTCTACGTCGATATAATGCTTTTTCATGGCAAGTTTCTGTCCAGATTTAATCATTCCCCAAGCGTTATTATTTGCAATAACAAATATGAGGTTTTTTAATCCTAATCTAACAGTAGTCTCTAAATCTTGAATGTTAATCATGAAACTGCCATCTCCCGAAATCGTTATTACTTGCTTATCAGGTTTTGCGAGCCCACATCCAATTCCATAGCCCACAGATACACCCAAGTGGCCCATTCCAACTGGTTGTAATGTCGAAATTGGAGCTCGAACCTTGTAAAAGTCAATCTGTTCAACGACAAAAGCTGTAATGTCGCCACCATCAAGAATTAAAAGGGCATCCTCATCAATCCATTCAAGAACTTCCTTGATCAATCTTTTTGGTTGAATTGGAATTTTATCTCTTGATGCCTTTTTATTCGTGGAATCGATGCTTTTTTGTCTCAAAGCGACGAGAGTATCTAACCAATCTCTTTTCTCGACCTTGTTAGTCTTTTTTACTACCTCAAGAATTTGTTTTAAAAACATCTTGCAGTCTCCCACGATGCCTAATTCGACTGGTTTAGCGCGTCCTATTATAGTAGAATCAATATCAACCTGAATCATTCGTTGAGTATTTTTCCAGAAAGGCTCTTCACCGTGGCCTAATGAATACCCAAATTTACACCCAAGAGTTAAAATCACGTCAGACTCGGCTGCTGCTGTCAAGCCTGGTCCAGCCACAGATGCTCCTATATAACATGGAGATTTAAACGAAAGCGAACCGATTCCCATGAGGGAGGTTAATACTGGAATTCGTAAATATTCTGCAAATTCTTGCAATTCGTTCCAAGCTTCTGCCCGAGAAACTCCACCACCAGATATGATCAATGGCTTTTCAGCATTCAACAGGAGATCCAAGGATTTTTTAATTGATTCGTTATCAATAGCGGGTTTACTAAAAGCTCGATATCTCTCCGGAGGTAAGATCGGGATTTTATCCTCTTCAATCTCAGCAAGAAAAGCGTCTTCGTATATTTCTAATAAAACAGGTCTTGGACGACCACCAGTTGCCTCACGAAATACTTTCTGAACTGCTCCCGGAATTTTTTCTATATCACGAATGCTTATTTGGTATTTAGTTATCGGTTTAAACATAGTTACTTGGTCAAGATTATCTTGTAACGTAAAGCTGTCTTCAAACTTGCTATGTACCTGCGGAACAATAGCGACTACCGGTATGTTATCGCTCCACGCCGTTCCAATTCCGGGGACGAGATGTAAAGCACCCGGACCCACCGTACCAAAGCATACTCCAGGTTTGTTAGTCACTCTCGCGTAAGCATCGGCTGCGTGAGCTGCGGCTTGTTCGTGCCTGAATAAAACCGTTTGAATGCCTTCTTCTTTACCCCAACGATAAACAGCATCGTACATGTTTAAGAATTGTCCGCCTGGTATGCCAAACATGAATTTAACATTTTCTTTAAGGAGGCATTTTATTAAGACATCGCCCCCATTGATTTTTTTCTTTTCCTCAGCCATATTTTGCACTTTTAAAATTTTTAATTTTATTATAAATGGTATTTTATTTTATTTCTTTATATAATTAACTAATCTTGGAAATATAGAGCAAGGGGTAATTTTCATAGTCCGACCTTTAAATTTTAAACAACTCGAGAGAATTTAAAAACGGTTTTAACGATTGCGGAATTTTATGGATCTTATTGCTACTTAATTTCAATTTAGTTAAGCACTTTAGATTTGCTATAATTTCTGGAATTTCTTGAATATCGTTATGTCTTAAATCTAAATACTTAAGGGAACTGAGAGAGCCTATTACTTCTGGAACTACTCGAATGTTATTGTGGCTTAAATTTAGATTTTGAAGCGTTTTGAGTTTGCCAATTGATACAGGAATTTCTTGAATGTCATTACCGCTTAAATTCAGACTCCTTATTGAAGTAAGCGAACCGATTGATTCAGGAATTTTAAAATGGTTGTTTGATTCACGTCTAAATTCTTTAATTGAAGTGAGAAACAAATCAACATGCTTTAATTTTGAAAACGAATCAATATTTTCTAAATTTTCTCTCAAAAATTTCCAATTAAAAAAATTAAAATTCAGTATTTCAATGCGTTTATTCTTAATTTTGAGCCATGACTCATTATTTTTAAAGTTTTTTAAAGATTTATAATATTCATACATCTTGCTGTCAATTTGAAAATCCTTCTTGCCTTTAGTAAACATGACTTCTAAATCCAAGATAAATCTCGCCTCTTCAGGGACGATGCCCATGTCTAAAGAAAGATTGTTAATTTTTTTCTTCAATTCTATATTAATAAGCTCTAAATATGGTCCTTTTACGTTTTCAAGCAGATCAAAAATAGTTTGCATTAATAGAGGTGAATTATCGTGCTGAATTGCCCAAATCAAAGAATTCATTCCCTCTTTAATGAAACTCAGAATTATTACCCTTGCAGACCTGCTTCTAACCAGGGGATTTTCATCAGAAATCAAGCAATTCTCAAGAATTTTGAATAATTTATTAGAATAAGAGCCCATTTTTTCAAGCAATTCTATGCATCTCATTCGGACTTCAGCGTTGTTACTTTCTTCGATTAATGAAATGAATAGATCAGTAGCAGTAGTTCTATTTAATTTGTTACTTAAGAATTCACCATAAACTTTTTCTGGCGCTAACGATTTCTTGAGTTTATTTCTCATTTCTTTCTTAATTCTAATTTTTGGTATATAGATTTTAAATCCGATTATAGCACGATAATACATGAATGCTCTTCGCTAATATTTATATAATGTGAAGCTCCTTAAATTCTTACACTTTTTACTTATTTGAAACTTCTAAAAAGAGACAATTGGAAATTTTCAAGAAGAGTTTTAAAAAAAAAAAATATTGAAGAAAGATTTCAAAATCTTTCTTTTATTTCTCCATTAACTTTATAATGCCTTTTCTAATGCCTTTAACTCTTTATTTAAAAGCTTAATTTCTCCTTGAATGAGCTTGATTTTGGACTTTTTTTCTACATTAATTTCCTTTAATTTGGTATTGAGCCCTTTTTGTTTGCTTTTAATTAAGGAATTAAGCTCTTTTGTAAGTGACTTTGCAATTGCTTTTTTCTCATTGAGAGTAGCTTTCCATTCGTTGAATTTTGTTAAGGCCTCCTCTAATAAACCTTGCTCGGCCTTCAATTTTGATTCAGTATCTTTAATTTTAGGGTCATACTCCGCTTCAACTTCTTGTTCAGCGGAGGCTTCTTTTTTTGCAGCATCTTCTTCAATAACAGTGATTTCATCTTCCTTTGAACTAATCTTACTCCTAATATCGCTTTCTGACATGTTAAAAATTCCTCTTGAATATTATGATAAAATATGATTTAAATAACAAGTAAAGAATGTATATTATCGTTTTTAAACTATTAGCTTTTTACTATAATGTTAAAAACATTTATTGCTATGGTCAAATTCAACTCATGACTATTCTTAAATTAATGAAATAAATAAAGATTAAAATAAAAATTTTAAATTATATTAAAGAAAGGGCATTAAAGTTTTTCTTCAATTACTAAACTAGTTTTTCTCCTAAAGCCATTCTGCATAAATCGCTAAGAAGATAACTTTTAAGGCCTTTTCTTCCTACTTTTGAACCTAATGATTCCAGACACATGGGACAATTGAATACACAAGCTTCAGCACCATTTTCTATCATATCTTCAACATTTTTATTTTGTGTATCTCTTACTAATTTCTTTTTTCCTATCATTGGAAACGGAGCGGCACAGCATATAGCGTTTTCTCGATCGTATTTCCTTGCTACTCTTTCAATTCCTATTAATCCGCAAATTTTATCAACCCATTTATCCGTTTCTGGAATAAACCGATTTGAACAATTCCGTTGATAAGCAATTTTCATGTTGAGTTTCTTAATTTCTGATTCGTGCTCTATTAAATAGTTGTAAATGTAATCAAAAAGATGGATCGGCTTGAAATCGGGTGGAAGTTCAATGTTGTTTCGAGGACAGTACGAAGTGTAGAAACCATAGCATTCATCGTGATAACAAATCATCTCTTTAATGCCTTGCTTTTTTATATTATCAACGATTATAGGGGCTCTTTCCATGATCACGGAATCTTTAGCAGCATGATGATAAAGAAGATTACAAAAATAATCTAGCCCGCTCACATATTGCAAATTTTCAAATAATGGTCCTTGCATGTTTTTAGCGTTGGTTTTACCAAACGCACACTTGTTTAATGTCGGTTTTTCCGGATCAATTTCCTTAAGTCTTACTTGATCGTGAGGTTTATACATGTTTACAACGCTCTTAAGCATCGCTGGATCGATTGGAAGTGAATTATATTTTTCTTATAATACCGTTTTTAAATCGAATGGATGGGACCCATAAGGACAATACTCATCGCACGCAAAGCAAGTGACGCACTGTTTCAACACGAACGATTCCTCACCGTTAATCATTTTATTCATTTCTACCCTAGCTGTTTCTTTATCAATGTCCATCCATTGACAACGCGTTAAACAATCAATATTTTCGCATTTATCACAATTACTCTTATCGAAGATTATTAACACCTTTGTTTTCAAAATTTTAATTTTTGAATTATAATTCAGTATAGTATTTTGATAATTAAAAATAATTTTAATTTACTTACACAGAGTTTTTTATTCAATTAGTTATTTCTTGATTCTTAATAGTAAATTCCCATGCACAATAGTATTTTTCAGGATGATCGTCGGGAGGGCAGCACATGCAGTTTGTTTTTATCCGAGGATCAATTGTCTTGGCAAATAAGGAATACTCTGGAATTCCAACTCGCTTGCAAGGAAAATCTGGAAGTCCTTTTCTTTTCCTCGCAGATTGCACTCGACAATCGAGCATCCTGAAAACGCACCTATTTTCCGAAACTTCTACGGTCTCTTGCTCGTTAATATTCGCGTATACCCTAAATTTTAATGCTCTAATTAAAGCGGGGATCCCACCATTTTCAGGGATACTAAAGCGCTGCATTATCCTTTTCGCTTCTATAACTGTAAACACGTTCCAAGATTTTACATCCAAGTCTATTGCTTTTTCCATTCCAAATTCTTTTTCCACCACTTGAAACCAAGTACCGTCAATTGCAAGCCAGTTTTTTGAAATATCTTCTATATAATTAATCAATTCTTCCTTAGAGAGTTTCTTTAATTCTTCATTCATTTTAAACAGTTGCTAACTCTATATTTTTTATTGAGTTGGGTAAATTTATTTAATTTAAATAGTTTAGCCATAGCGTTATTCAATAAAAAAAGCATGTAATCGCTAACTATTTATTTCCTTGATGATTATAGTTAGAATCATGAAAAGTTACTAAAAAAAAGTGACATTAAATGGATGATTTACAAAAAGAAAAAGAATTAGGTCTAGATTACGAATATCTTAATGATGTGTTGGATAAAAAAAAAGAAGTGGGAGAAAAATATCAAACACCAGGATTTGGCTTGGCTGCACAATTGTTTTCAAGCGTTGCTAAGTTCGTAATTGAAAGGTTGGGTGTAGAAGAAGGAGAGGCTCTTCTTAAACAAGCAGTGGAATATTTTGGAAAAGAAAGAGGAAAACATATTGCTGAAAAAGTTAAAGCCGAAGGAAAAACATTGACTTTCAAGAATTGGCTCATATATACTGATATCGACTCGATAAAGAATTTCAGACCAATAGCGAGCATTGAGAACGGCGATTTCGTTACTAAATAAAACATTGCGCTTTTTACAACGCAGCTAAAGAATGGAATCTCGGCGATTACGCTAAAATTTACTGTAAATATGTGGATTATAAAATTCTTGAAGGTTACAATCCAGATGTGAAGCTCGTCCTAAAAGAGCGTCAAGCAACCGGTAAAAAACAATGCGTCTTTCGTTATATCATGAAAGAAGAAAATAAAACATGAATCACTCATCAATAATTCAAAGGTATGTTCTTTTGCATGGCATAATCCCGCAATGCCTCTCTTATTTTTGCTAGGTTTTTATTATGAAAAGCATTACTTCTTATCCTGTATTTTAGGTCGTAATCACCTCTTAAAAAATGAAGCACATATTCATTTTATCCTCTATAAACCCATTTACGCTTGATTTTTATCTGATCGAACTGAGACCAATATATTTCGAATAGAGGCTTTTTAGGGACAAATATTTCGATTTTTTGATTAGAAATATAGAATCTTCTTTCTGGAACAAAATACGTATAACCATAATATAGCGCAAAAATCGCTAAGAGTATTAATGGCATGCAAACAATGAGTAGAATACCAATCATTATACCGCTTCCACTTGCTGTAGGCGCATTTATTGCAGATATTACCAATAAGATAGCAAGGAGACTCATGAATACAATTAAGAAGCACATTATAGGGACGATTGCAACTGTATAATATCTTTTAAAGTTATCAGTTATTTCGATCTCAGATGTAACCTTTTCTATTTTTTGCACTCGAGGTATTTCAGTTTCAGCAAGCGAAGAAGTTCCATAACCACAACTCTCACAGAAACTACCTGTTAATGAAGTCCCACATCTTGGACAAAAAGAAGATGGGCTTACAGCTGGTTGTTGTGGCATTTGTAATGGATGAACAGGTTGTTGAGCAATTGGTGAAATTACTTCTTTTTTCTTTCTTCGACCAATATAGATATCAAGACCTATAACTGGGCAAAGTAACACCCCCATGGTCATAAATACCGGAGTTAAATACACATTAATGTAACTATCAGGATTTGGAAGCAAATTTGGAATTACAATCCATAAGATTAAAAAAATACAACAATATAATCCACAAATAGAATGTCGTTTGAACAATCCCATTTACACACTTTTTTATTTTGATTTTTTTTATGGAAATCTATTTTCAAATAATTTGGATACTATTTAAATTTAACTTTTATGTACATTTTTTTTAAGAACAGGTTTATTTGATTTTTACTTCAAAAAGAAAGCAAGGAAACATCTTTCTCAGGGAAGGAATCTCCTTCCTTTAGGAAGGAGTAGTTCAATTCAAAAAGAATAAGTATTTTTACTTAATTTTAAGCTTATTACGATATCATTGCGCAAGATGTCGATGTTAAAATGTGGGCAATATGATTTAAGAAGTAAAGTTATTAAATTTGACAAATTTTATTGAAATAATTCCGCTAAATCAAGATTAACGCTTTTAAGAAAGTAGTTATTAGCCTTAATTTGTGTTTCTAATAATGTTATAAAACTTGATTTGTCATTAAATATAATTCCTTTCCAAGGACTTATTGGTTCATAGCCATGATCAATCATTAAATCCGGATAAGGGCCAAGATCCGTACCATTCCAGATTATATTTGCAGTAATCATGGTTCTCCCGTTCGGATCTACATTATTGGGGATCTTTATAGATACAGGGATCTCCTTAAATGTTTCAGGTTCAATAGAATATGTCTTAGATTTAGAATCCGAATCCCAGCCTTTGGGCAAGTTTAATTCAAATTCGATTTTAGATTCTTTTTTTAGGTAATTTCTAACTACTAAGTTTGTTTTCACACTTTTTCCTGGTTTTGTATTAATCCTTATAGGCTTGAAATGAAGCCAATTTTGGTCAAAAGCCATATTTGGATCCTCTTGGGCAGCGACACTTGTTATTGTTGGTTCATATTCAGACACGATTTCTTTATATCTCTCTAACAGTTCCATGTCTGCCTTAAATATTCCCTCATGACTTACTGCAACATACTCTGGATTGCATTTCAACAAAATATCCGCACATTTTTTAAATCCCACATTATCTCCGAATCTACAGAGGTTTACATGGTTAAAACTTGTAGAACGATCGACTAACATAGAAGTTGACAGGCTATCACCGACAAAAAATACACTTTTGCCATCGATTTCACCGAATAAACCCATGTGATACTCCGTTTGTCCTGGAAAGTGGTAAATTTGAAATTCATAGTCGTCCCATCGGAGGATATCTCCTTCTTTAAACACTTTATCCACTTTAATGGGAGCTTCCATGAGACATCCAAGTCTATAATGCGTTGGATTTTCTAAAATATCAACCATTTTCTCAAAAGCATACACTTTTACGTCAAATTTTTGCTTTAAAAGAGGTATTCCTCCAACATGATCGTCATGGTAATGCGTGGGAATAATAAAATCAATGTTCTCGACATTTCTTCTTTCCATTTTGCGTTTTAACATTCTCAATTTAAACCCAACAGGAGGTCCACCTGGTATATAATCAATGAGAAAGCAGTTCTGGTGATTTCCGAATATGATAAAAGGAGGACTAAAATTCCTATGTATGATATGAGGAAATTCCTTCTTTAAATTTACCAATTTTATTTTTTCCATGTAATATTCTTTCTTTTCTAATTTTTTGCTATATCCTGAGAATACAAATTTTGCACGCTCGAAATTCTTTTTTAAAATTTCTACGTCCTTTTCTGGTTCTTGGATGATGTCCCCATGGGAAGGCAAGAGAATTTTGGGATTATATCTCATTAATAGATCTAATGACTTTAAAGAGAAATTGACTCCAGTCATGCCATTATCAAAATAATTATATTCTAAATCGTAATAATTTAGTGTCTTTCCTCCAGAATGAATTAAATCACCAGTAAATGCCAAAGTTTCACCATTTACATCTAAGAGATAAGATAAAGATCCTGATGAATGCCCCTTCGTTTCAATTATTTTCAATTCAAAGGAACCCCATTTAAAAACATCTCCGTCCTTAAAGGTTAATTCCAAAGGAATATTATACGTGGAAACGAAAAATGTTGGTTTAAAGATGTAGATATCGTAATAAGATCTTGTTTTCCAAAATTTTTCTGCTTCTAAAAATAATTTCTTTTCCTCTTCTGGAGCAGCAATTTTAATATTAGATTCCAACGCAATTTTATCTCCAAAACACTGATCTCGGTGGTAATGCGTGTGGAAGATATAATCCACTTTTTCAATTCCAATTTCTGATAAATGGTCTAGAATCCTACCAGAGCCAAAATCAATTAGAATTGCTTTATCATCATCTTTAATAGCATACACATTAACAACATCTTTAAAAAGATATATATTCTCAAATATTCGTTTTAAATTCATCATAAAATAACCTCCTTAAATTTACATAAAATTTACATTAGTGTTTGCGCAAACAGCTCTATTTTATCCTTTATAATTTTTTCAGATGTCATTCGTTTATCTCCAACATCTAAATCAATAACGAGCATTGGAATTCCTACTTCATCCCTTAGGGCTTCTCTTAAAATCTGTGGAATGGCTCCGAATTGCTTGCATCCTAGATGAGACGTGAATATGAAGCAATCAGCAGAATATTCTTTTGCCAATCTAACACAATCGTCAATGAAGGGATAATAAAATTGAGTAGATTGTTTCATCATGGGAAAATACATGCCTTTACGAGCCATGCCATAAAACATTGTATCTAAATCTGATCGTGTATTTATAGGATCCGTAAAACTATAATTAAAAATATCAAATAAAATACTCATGCCTAATTCTCTATCCAAGAATTCACAAAGCCCCAGGTCAAAGAAAACGAGCATGTATGGCCAAATGCTTCTAATTTTTTCTTCTTTACCGTGGTGTTCTTTATTCTTATATCTTCTTTTTGCAATTTCTAACATGTCATTGTATAATTTTTCTTTTTCAGGTTCCCCAGACATGAATACAGTCGCGGCCGCTCCCATGGCATTAAAAATATTCTCGACAGGGCAAGGGATTGTCTTCTTTAATTCAAATATTTCCCATTGATGCTTTAATAATTGATTCTCAAGTTCTATGTGCTTTTTCATCCTATCGTAATCAGGTTCTTGACCAATAACCTTCCCTAATTTTTCTAATCCAAGCTGGAGTTGTTTACCATAATAATGGAAACTTTTTTCTTCGTGTAAAAAGGGCAAGTCTGGTAAGATTAATGGTATGTTTTGATATTTAAAAAATGGATAAGAAGCATACGTGTTGTCGCAAGGGGCAGTTGGAGTCATTATGGCGTCGAATTTAAATAAATCATCAAGAGTCATTCCCATAACACCTTTTTGCGAAGAGCATGTATGGAACGGATGGCCCCAATTTGTAATCAAATCATAATATGGTTCAGAACCATCTGGCAATAACGCAGACAATAAATATGAAACTCCTTCAATGCAAACGGGGACGCAATCAAAACAATAAAGATATTCGGCTTGGAAAGAAAAATGATGTCCAATTATTGGCAAACCATCTCCTGCCTTTTCAATTTGATTTCTTAAAGAAGAGGCCAGATATTTTAAGCCTAGCCTTAACGCAGGTATTCCTTGATCAGGCAGAATTCTCTCAACCAACTCGTGCATTGTAGAAATTGCTTCTACTAGCATTTTATACGGAATTACTCTATTTTCTAATTCAATTCTATTAACCATTTTTTTCACTTAAATCCTGTCATTAATACTAAATTTTACAATAGAGTTTGAGCAAACATGGAAATTTTTTCTTTAAACATTTTCAAGGAAGTCATTCTCGCATCCCCAACATCAAACTCAATTATTTGCATTGGAACTCCCAATTCATCCATCAGAGCTTCTTTTAAAAGTTGTGGAACCGCCCCGAACTGCTTGCACGCTAAGCTTTGGGTAAAAATAAAGCAATCTGCTCTAAAATCTTTTGCCATTCTAATGCAATCCTCTATGAAAGGATAATAAAATTCTGCGGATTGCTTCATTATCGGCCAATTCATTGCCTTCACGGCCATACCATGAAATATCGTATCTAAATCTGATCGTGTATTTATAGGATCCGAAAAATTATAATTGAAGATGTCAAAAAGAATGCTCATGCCCAATTCTCGGTCTAACCACTCGCATAAAGAAATATCGAAAAAGGTTAACATGTAAGGCCAAATTGACCTTATTTTTTCATCCCCACCATAGTGTTTTTTGTTTTTATACCTTTTTTTAGCAATTTCTAGCATTGCTTCGTAAAAAGAAACGCTTTCGGGATTTCCTGGTATGAAAATGCTTGTTCCTGCGGAGACGGGGTTAAACATGTTCTCAATAGGACTAGGGATGGCTTTAATTAGCTCAAATAATTCTAATCTTAATTTTGATGCTTGATTTTCTAGCTCTATTGCTTTCCTTAACTTTTCAAAATCCGGCTCTTGACCAATTACTTTTCCAAGCCGAGTTAAGCTTAATTTAATCTGCTCAGCGTAATATTCGTAACCCTTTTTCTCGTGTAAGAATGGCATATCGGCTATGATTAAAGGAAATTTCTTTTCGTGTAAAAAAAAAGGGTATGAACTAATAGTAGAGTCACAAGGAGCAGTAGGAGAAATTATTGCGTCAAATTTAAATAAATTGTCAAGAGACATTCCCATTGAACCCTTTTGAGCTGAACAAGTATGAAATGGATAGCCCCAATTCCCGATCATATCATAATATTTTTCTACGCCATTTAGTAATAGCGCAGACATAAAAAATGGAACGCCTTCTAAACAAATGGGGACACAATCGAAACATTTGATGTATTCTCCAGGAAAAGCAAAGTGATATCCGACTACAGGAAGTCCTTCTCTAACTTTTTCGACATCTCTTTCTAAAACAGATGAAATTCTTTCCGTTCCAATTCTCAACGAGGGAATTCCATTTTCAGGAAGGATTCTCGCAACTAATTCGTGGGTTGTAGATAATGCTTCTATTAGCATTTTAATAGGAATGATCTTATTTTCCATTTCAATAATGTTGACCAATTTTTTCACCATTTTCAAAATATTCAAGTAATCATTTCCAAAAAAGCTTCAATTCTTGTTTGTATTCGAGTGGTATCAGCTTGATAAAATTCCCTATCAATGTTTAATAAAGGAATTTCCAACTCCTTTAATTCGTGTGTAAAAAGCATGTTATCGCACCCGTGTAAATCGCAATTATTAATCCTTTGTAAGATGACCCCGTCAATATTTTTCTTTTTGATTTCATTTTTAACAAATTCTAATCTTCTAGTATGATCATCCATCATTCTAGGGCACGACATCTTGTAATATGATCGTTTTGCGATGCTTGTTAAAGGATCTACTCCAGGTTCAATTATTATGTCATCTAAAATGTCTCGTATTCCAAAACACAACGAATCGGTTACTACAATAGCGCCAGTGTCTTCAATTATATTAATGAAATCGGTATTGTCCATTTCACTTCCCACGATCATTATTCTTTTAACGCTTTTTTTAACACCGTCGCTTTCTTTTAACTCGTTTACAATCCTCTCAAGTTCGTTGTTTGCGATTTCTTTAGGAACAGAAGCGTTTGTCATGGAAATTTTTAAATAATCACTCCCCGTTATTTTGGGAATTTCTTGACATCTAAATTCTGAAATCTTTCTTAATAATTCTCGATTAGTATTGTAAATGTTCGTGGATTCTCGGAGCGCTTCATCAGTTATTTGTTGGAGGGCATAACTTTCTTCTAATTCTCCTTTTAATTCTTCAATTTCTTGCTTGTACCACTCAAACCCCTCATTAGATATGATATGAGGTACTGCCACATAAAATCTTGGAACTTTCTTATTAAATCCTTCTCTATTAAATACTTTTAGATCAAATAATTCGAACATCCTACGACTATGATCACAGCTATTACAGACAAGAAAACCGTCTAAAAAGTCGTATGTTCCTTTTAAGGCCATGTGAAGCGTTGCCCGCACGAATGAACACGTGAATCTAACCATGTAAATATCGCCTAGGTCCGTATCTTTATTTCCAGTCGCTCTAATCCTAAAAGGTAATAAATTTGCTGCGTGTAATAACTCTTCTGGGAGGTAAGTGCAATAAAAACCGATAACTTTCTTACCAATTTCTTGCCATTCTTTAATGTATGGATTCATTATTGAATCAGAAATTTTTAAAAACGGATCGTCTCGTAAACTCATTTTAAAAACACCTCATTTTTTGTTTTTATATACCTCGTGCTTCCCAATCATCAAGGTTCTTACAAGTGTCATGGCAGCCCCAAAAGATCCTTTTATAATTATTTTTCTTGGAATAATATATTTTGAAAGTTTTAACAAACCAAAAATGTTATTCTTGGAGCGGATGATACTACTTAACACTTTAAGAATATCCTTTTCTTTAACGTTAATAATAACTCTAGAAACTGGGTTTTTTGCTTGCTCGACTCGACAGTCGAAATTCTTCCTTTCCGATGTGAGCGTGAACGTGATATAACCATCTAATTCTCGTAGATACATTTCTACTTCTTGACCATCTCTCTTATCAATTTTCCGAAATGATTCGTCAAGTCCGAATAAATCTATTAACATCTTAGCGAGTCTAGCAATATTGAGAACTTTTGTTTCTCTAACTAAATTTTCGGCTCTATTCTCTCTATTTGAATATTTTGAATTTTTCATTTCAGCTATCATAGCCACCAAATAACTTATTTTCTCTATAATAATCATTTTTGTTATTATCATTTAAAAATTTATTACTTTTGTCGTCTCTATTGCAAAATTAAAATAATTTTATTATTTTATATAAATAAGTGGATAATTTTGTATTGTAATTAAAAAATGGAGAGAACTTTTTAATGATTAATGTTGACAATGTTCGTATCGAAGGATTAGATGAGGTTTCAATTCCAAAATTTATTAAAATCCAGCAATCCATACCCGATGAAAAATTAAGTGAAGATTTAATCCCAAATATAGTAAGGGACGAATTAATTAAATCAGAAATTTCTACAAAAGTTAAACCCGGAAATAATGTAGCTATTGCAGTGGGAAGTCGGGGAATAGATAAACTGCCTGTGGTCGTGAAGGCCGTCGTTGATTATTTAAAAGAGATTAAATGCAACGCATTTATCGTTCCAGCCATGGGTAGTCACGGGGGGGCGACCGCGGGAGGACAAACGGAAATATTGGAAAGTTATGGAATAACCGAAGAAAAAATGAACGTACCCATGCATTCATCCATGGAAGTCGTCCAAATCGGCACTAGTAAATCAGGACTCCCAATATATTTTGATAAAATCGCTCACGAATCCGATGGAATTATTATAGTAAATCGAGTGAAAGTTCATACGAACTTTTCTGGGGATCATGAATCGGGGATTTTAAAAATGTTGGCAATAGGATTGGGAAAACACAAGGGTTGCGCTGAAATCCATAAATTCACCATGGATGAATATTTCCCCGCTCTTATTCCTAAAATCGGGCAAGAGATTCTCGCTTTAGAACCGATTCTTGCGGGTGTAGGTTTGCTGGAGAATGGATGGGATCATCTCTGTGGTATTAAAGCATGGGCTAAGGATCAAATCATTGAAGGGGAAAAAATCATGCTTAAAAAGCAAAAAAACCTATTACCGAGAATACCGTTTGATGATGTTGATATTCTTGTAGTAAATCAAATTGGGAAAGATATTAGTGGAGCAGGGTTAGATCCTAATATAATAGGAGTTGTTAAACCGATTTCAACAAGAATAGGAGCAATTATTGTGCTAGATCTTACTGAAAATACACACGGAAGTGCTGTTGGTATAGGTTATGCAGATTATACGACCTTAAAATGTTTCTCAAAAATAGATTTTAACCCGACTTATACCAATACGATAGCAGCACGAGAATTACGGTTTGGAAAAATTCCAATCGTGTTAAAAACAGGAGAATTGGCTTTAAAAACAGCAATGCTGTTAACTAACAAGCCATCTCATGAGATTAATATCGTGCGTATCCAGAATACGTTAATGATTCATGAGATCTGGGTTTCAGAGTCGATGAAAGTTGATGTGGAACGAGATTCAGCTTTAAAAATTACAAGTGAAAATCTCTCTCTTGAATGGGATTGACAATTTTAGTGAACATCATTCTCTCGTACACTGTTTGGTGCAAAAAGAACGTCTATTTGTCAATAATAACTCATTGTGCGGTTAATAAAGTTAGCATTCTTTTAGCTTATCTCATGATATTATCATCGTTATAAATTCTGTCTAATTCTGAAATCATTAATATAATGCTTTATTTTTCGAAAAAACAATAGTGGATTATGATGACAACATATATAAATATAATTCTCTTATATGGTGATTAACGAATAAATTTGCGTTTGATTATTTGCTAAATTTAGGTGGAATTTAAATATGGTTCGTTTAGGAAAGTTTAAAGAAGCCGTTTATATCAAGGCTAAGCATTATCCGAAAGACCGGATAGCAATAATTTATGGCGAAGAGATAATCACGTGGAAGGATTTGAATTCGCGCATAAATAAATTGGCGAATGCATTAAAAACCTTGGGAATTAAAAAAGGTGATAAGGTTGCATTTTTGTTTTATAATTCACCACAATTCATCATCACGAATATTGCAGTTCAAGAGCTGGGCGCGATTCCAGTTCCAACTAATTATCGTTATGTAGCTTCCGAAATGGAATATTTGCTTAACAATAGCGATTCTGTTGCTTTCATTTTCGATGATGACATCCTTCCAGAACTTCAAAAGATCCGCGATGAGATTCCAAATGTAAAGCATCTAATTCATGATGGTCCGAATACTCCAAGTGATATGATAAATTACGCTCAAATAATTCAAGAAGCGATAGATAAAGAGATTAAGGTTGATCTCGATATCAATGATATCGCCGTAATCATCTACACGGGTGGAACTACGGGACGCCCGAAGGGAGTCATGTTGACCTACGAAAATATTCTTTCGAACGAAGAAATGGCATTAGCTTTTCTCTCGAGGATGTTACCCCCAGTTGATGAGCTCGATGAACCAGCATATGCAAAAAATGAGCTACAAAGACGCCTTTTAGAATATACAGAATCATTAACGGGAATTCCTGAAGTGTTCTTTGAGAATCCAGATATGGAGGATAAGGTTATAGTAGTAGAAACACCAAGCGAAATTGGACCTTCTCTTACGGAGATGACCTATGCAATGCGGGAAGGAAAACTAAAACATTTTGTCGGCAAACCTCCAGAAGGCAAGTATCACGGTTTAGTACACATGGAATTAGCGAAACAAATACGCGAATATGGAAATGTGAGCACTTTATCCTATTCGCGCTCTGGAAAGAGAAAGTTAATGTTCAAGATGTTAAAATTAATGCTGCAAAAAAAGATACACGTTGAGGGAGAGAAAGATGTCGTTAAAGCATTGAAATATGCGATGCGAAACCGACCCGAAGTGGAAGAAATTGAGAAGTCAACCATGGTCCCACCCCTTTTTCATCTTGCCTCATATGCTGTATTCTTGATCAGTTGGATGTTTCGAGGATCAACCGTTGTCTTTCTCACGAGTAAAGGATTTGATGCCAAAGAACTCTTAGAAATCATTGAACGTGAGCAGTTAAAAACTTTGTTTCTCGTTCCCACCATGTGGAAACGGGTCTTGGATACATTGGAGAAGTCAGAAGAAGAGTATGACCTATCATCCCTTTCAATCTGCTTAACTGGAGCAGCAGTGCTACGAGGCAAGTATAAGAAGAAGATTTTACAATATTTCCCAAACGCAATAATCGTGGATGCTTTTGGTCAGTCCGAAACCGCCCCTGTAACTACAATGAAAATAGATGGTGATATAGAGGAAGTGCAGGATAGGTGCGTGGGCACCATCCTCGATGGGTTGGAAATGAAAGTAGTCGATGAAAACAATAAACCAGTTCTGGAGGGGGAAATAGGTGAAATTTGCTATAAAGGTTCGTCCGTCATGAAAGGTTATTATAAAGACCCTGACAAAACTGCTGAAACGATTGATGCCGATGGATTTCTCCATAGCGGCGACCTCGGTTATATAAAGAATGGTCAATTTTATATCGTGGAACGAAAGAAGGAGTGCATCAATACAGGGGGTGAAAAGGTATTTCCTCTTGAAGTCGAAGAGGTATTGATTGATCATCCAAAAATAGACCAAGTGTGTGTTATTGGTATACCTGATGAGGAATGGGGTGAAACAGTGCGGGCAGTCGTGATTTTAAAAGAAGGGGAAACCATGATTGAAGAGGAAGTCATACAGTTCGTTGAAGGGAAGATTGCGGGTTTTAAAAAGCCAAGATCCGTTGTATTCGCTAAAGAATTCCCGATATCTCCTGTTGGTAAGGTTTTGAGGTCAAAAATTCGAGAACAATTCGGAAAGGAATGAATTGAATTTATTTCTATTACATAAACTTACTTGATTAAAATGGATGAGTTTAGGATAAATAAGTACATTACCGTTTAATTAGAAGGGAATCGTCAAATATATGCGTAGGAGGGGTTTTCTTTATTAGTGAAGGAAAAATAGATTAAAAAAATCTATACATTCGATCGTTATTTTGAAAGTTTACCAGAAATATTATGCCTGCCAAAATTTCCTGAATAATTTAAGTAGAAATTATAATTTGATTAATAATGAGCAAGAAAATCAGCCATGGTTTTAAGAATAAACCTATCACAAGAAAAGGCAGTATAAATTCAATTTCCAGATTTCAACTGCTTGCTAACCAGAAATATGATAAATTAGACCGCATTCTCATGGATTATTGGGCAAGTCCTGAAATTGATGCACGGTTATGTCGATATTATAATGCCAATTCGAGAGAAGAGCTTCTTGAATTGTTGGATATCGATTTTAGATACATCCCAGGACCCGAATATATAGGACCTAAACTTAAAACACATCCCAATGGAAGTGAAGATGATATCTGGGGAGTGCCTCGGAAAAAAGTATATTTTGGGGAAGGAGAACATCAGGGCTCTTACAAGAAGGTCGTGAAATTTCCTCTAGCAAATGCTAAAAATGCTGAAGACGTGGAAGCGTACACTCACTGGCCAGACCTAGATTGGTTGGATTATTCGGTGATAAAAAAACAATGCGATTTAGTTCATGAGAATAAACGCGTGGTAATGTTCATGGGAGACCGCCTTAATCGGATTGCTCAACTCAAACCCATAATGTACTTGCGTGGAATTGATAAAGCCCTTAGCGACCTTGCCAGAAAAAATACGCCCGTATTTGATGCGATTTTGAATAAAATTAATAGCTTTTATAAGGAATATCTTGAGCGGATTTTAAAGGTTGCTCGAGGGAACATTGATGTTATTGTTACAGGCGACGATTTTGGTCAACAAAACGGACTATTATGTAGCCCCGCCTCATGGCGTAAGAAGCTACTTCCCGGATTTCGGGATTATCTTCAAATTTGCAAAAAATATAATGTAAAAGTTATGCACCACACATGCGGGTCGGTTGCTCCAATTATCCCCGATATGATTAAAGCGGGATTAGATCTATTGAATCCGATCCAACCGGGTACCCTCGACATGGATCATGCGATACTAAAGTCTAAATTTGGCAAGGATTTGATATTTCATGGAGGAATTTCCTTGCAGGGACCACTCCGCTTCGGCACTCCTTCAGAAATCAATGATGAAGTTAAAACATGTTGCAACACTTTAGGAAAAAATGGAGGGTTAATTATATGCTCGGCTCATAACTTACACCCAGACATGAAAACTGAGAACATTGCTGCCTTATTTAATGCCTATAGACAACATTGCTCTTATTAGAAAACCTTAAATTCATCCAAGAAAAGAAGATTATAAGGCGATATTTTGAATTTTGTTAGACTATTAGAAATAGGGAAGCATCCCTCCTATTCTTGTACTAATAAAACGGGCTTTATTTTTAATCTCTTTTTCGATAAATTCATCTAGTGAATTTATAGGTTTAAATCCTAAAGCTTCAATTTTACTTAAGTCAGCAATATTACGCCCCAATTCGTTAACATTTGCATCTTTAAAGACTATTTTTGGTGTTTTCTTTAATTTTTTCGATATTATTCGCACTAAATCGTTTACTGAATATTCCTTTATACCAGATAAATTATAATCTTGACCAAAACACGTCTTGTTGTTTAAAATTATATCAACAGCTCTGCAAAAATCATGCACGTGCGAAAAAGCTCTACAAGAAGTTCCATCTCCATAAATAGTAAGAGTTTCATTGTTTGATATTTTATTCGTAATAATGGAGATTATATTGTAATGTCCTGGACCGTAAACCGAAAATGGTCGAACAATCGTGTAATTTAAACCTACACTTCCTAAGGATTTAATCACCATCTCACCTATTAATTTAGTAATACCATATAGGTTTATCGGATTTTTAGGAGTCTCTTCGGTAATGGGAAAAGCAGATACTAGTCCATAGACTTGTCCCGATGACAGATGAATGAAATGATTGATTTTTTCGTCTATAGCTTTCTTACCAAGAATTTTAGGTACGACCACATTTAATCTAAAATACTTCTCGAAATTTTCAATTGTACCTTCTCTAACTTTAGTTGCTGCTGCACAATGAATTATAGCATCAATATCGGCGAAATTAGGAAAATCCCAATCCGTTTCAAGAAAACATTGCTGCCAAAACTCAACATTTTTAGAACTAATTTGAGAAATACTCAAGAATTTTTTCAATTCATTTACACTTTTTTTCGAGCTTCCTTGTGCTATTACAAGAAATCCTTTTTTAAGAAAAAAAAGCATAATTTTTCTGCCTATAAATCCCGTGGCACCAGTTATTAACAATTTTTTCATGACTCGTCAAAAAAATATATTTAATAATTCCTTTTCTTTTTTTCCTTATAATACCAAATTATTTCATTAATTTAAATAATCGACTACATGCAAAATAAACAACTTTTAAATTTAATCACGGCTAGTATTCTGTGGAGTTTCATACCAGTTGTAGTTTCTGGTCTCCTCGACGAAATTTCAATATTCATGATAATTTTTATAAGATTCTTTTTTTCTGGCATTTTTCTATTCATTTTCGCCTTGATGCTCATACGTTATAATAATAAACGGACTTCAGAGCAAGAAATGAAAATTTCGTTGAGGAAATTATTGCGTTTTACTTTACACAAAAATCGAGCTTATCACGATTTAAAATATATATATTATTTCACAATTATTGGATTTTTTGGTATAATATTAATGATTATTTTCTATTTTTTCACGTTAAAAATGACGAGTATCGCTTTCACAATGATAGGATTGCAACTGAGCATAATTTTAATAGCGATTTACGAGCACGGCTTTACATCAGAAAAACTTGATTTCTTTAAGGTTCTTTATCTATTAATCCTAATTTTTACGGTTTTTATTATTATATATGTACAATTGGAAGGGGGATTAGATTTTTTTCAAGAAGGAGCTGATACATTTCTTTGGGGGATATTATGCTTAATTTTATATACTATGTTCCTGACATTTTTATATATTGGTATGAGTAAAGAATCTTATACTAAAGAAGAACTACAATTTCTAAACTTCAACAAGAATTATAAAATTGCCCGCTTACTTGTGAAGTTATCTTTAATTTTTTTAATAGGTATTGCATTAATGTTTCCCTTTATCATGGTTTTATACTTATTTCCATTTCATGAAGCCATTATAACTGAAATAAATTTGTTCTTTCATGAATTTACAATCTTTTATCAAATAATATTCAGATGGGAGATCATTTTTATCCTAATTTTTTCAACGATCATACCATATATTCTATTGTTCATGGCTAACGTGAACTGGAGCCCTTATAATTTAACATTTAGTCAATGGGAAAGTATATTATCCGTTATTGAACCGATATGCGGCTTATTTTTTGGAGTCATGTTCGCTAATGAATATTTTCCTAGTGAATTTTTAATAATCGTCATAATTCTGTTAATAATATCTATTTTATTGCGATATGCGCACGAATCAAGGATAAAAGTCATTGCTTTTATACTCATTCGTCAAAAACAGGGCACTATAATACAAAATATAAAGCTGTTAAAATTAAACGGTGTAACCCGTGTAGATGTTTTAACTGGCACTCACGATTTAATGTTAAATGTAAGGACAAATTCAATTAATAACTTGTATAATCTTATTAACGAAAAATTAAGAAGTTTAAAGGAAATTGATGAAATTAAAATACTTTTTATTAATAAAATCAATAAATTAGAGAGTAAATAAAAAAAAAGGAGGCCTGAAAAAAAATGATAAGAGCAATGATTTTCTGCCAAATTAATCATAGTGCCATGGTCCATGTTATAGAACAACTAAAAGCAGTCCCGGAAATTAAAAAAGTTTTTTCGTTAACAGGCGATTATGATGTACTGTGCGAGCTTGAAGTAGATTCAACAGAAGATTTATACGAGGCTTTTTCTGAGAGAATAGATAAAATAAAGGGTATTATAAAAACCAATACTCATATCGTCATGAAATCTTTTGAAAAGTAATTTCTACTAAAGAGTTATCAACATCACGACAACGAATTGAATATACGATAGACTTCTCAAGCTATGAATTTAACGGTATTAGATCGAGTTTCTTAGGAGAAACTTGAAGGAAATAATTCCAATTTCTAATTATTTTGATAGTATTAGATTTTTTTTTTTAAGAAAAATGTTATATTAAATTTTCAACTCTTACCATGTTTCTATTTGAACTTGATTTATTTTTTCGTAGTGTTTAATATTTCGAGTAATCAAAGTCTGTTCACTTTCAATTGCGATAGATGCAATAAACATATCCAATTCATTGATTAAAGTTCCTCTTTTCTGTAAATCTGCTCTAATCTGACCATAAATTTTTCCGTGCGATGCGGTAAACGATATAATATTTAGCTTTGAAATTAAATTGTTTATTGCCTTAATATTTTCATCTAATCTTTCTGATAAAAATGCTCCAAAATAAAGTTCTGCGATGTTTATTGATGTTATATTTAAAATCAAGTGACTATCGATTAAATCAGAAATTTTGTTTTTTGCTGAATTGTCATCTCTTAAAAATTTTATCAGAATATCTGTATCCAATAATACCATTACATATTGACCCGCGATATTCCTTTATTTTTTCGATTTTTGTAGATGACATTTAGTATATCATTCGTTTCTTTCTCCGAACCTTTCCAAGACCCAGAAAGTGATAAGATACTTTTTTGTTCAGGCTTAGCTACTAATCGTAATATAAGATCATTAAAGGATTCTCCCTTATGTTTTCTCTTTTTTAATGCGTTGTATGCTTCATCCGATAATGAGACCGTTTTAAAACCCATTTTAATCATAATTTTTAATCTATTATTATCTATATATAGAATAAAATATATAAACCTATGGGCAATTATTAAAAAGGAATAAAAAGAATTTTGAGATGATGACTTTTTATTCCATAATTCCAAGAATGGAAAAAAGGGAAAAATGTGAATATAATTATCATCTTAATATCCTTTCCTATGAGATCAAAGTGGATAGCATCTGCTGCAACATGTAGGAAAATATTTGATTTACCTGTATAATCCATATAAGATTTTATTGCTAACTTAGCGATATATTATTATCATAGTGCCATGGTTCGAGAATTGATGATTAATTTAGTGTCACATATCATTACCTTTTTTGTTGATTCCTTCCATTTAATTCGCTAAAGACTTACGCGTTTAGAAATTCAATGCTCTTGTCGAGAATGAGTTCAAATATTGCAATATCGCTATCTACAAGCAGTCTTAATTCGAATTCCTCCATTTCGTTGGCTTCTTCAAGGTTAATTTCACCGGTAAGAAGTTTAATCACCACGTTGAATGGAGCAGTAATGACAATGGACGGATTTTCCACGGTTCCTTCGCCATAATCAGTGTTTTTTGGATTGAGAACGAACCAAATGTTAAAATCCTTGTCGTTAAAATTCATTTGAACTGCAAGCTGCCAATTGTCGAGGTTAAACATTAGATCTAGATGGTTTGACCAAATGACGCTAACGACTCGAAAGAATTCTAAAAGAATTTCTTTGTCCCAATGACTAGAACCCGCCTTAACGTGACCTCTCATTCTCGCAATTAAATCGTATTCGAACGAATTTAAATACACGTTCAGGCAGGTTGGACAAATGTTGTGCTCGCTCAACCAAGTCTTCAGGCAAGCTGCGTGATACGACCTGTCGCAAAACAAGCAAGTCAAGCTTTTTTCCGCCGTTAAATCGATATTCTTGAAACAGATGCTGCACTCTATTTGAACGAGCCGTTTCGGGGATTCTTCTTTTAATCGGTCGGCGTTTACTTTTTCAATCTCTTTTATTATCAAAAATACCTTGTCTTCGAAAATAACATCTCTAAACTTGATCAGTGTTTTTTTATCTCCAACGAAAAGCCCTCTTTTCTTTAGAGGTGTCCAAAACTCATTTAAGGGGTTGATTTCTACCATCAATTTGGAGACCCAATTGCCTTTAGCGGGTGTCTTTGTGATACGGACTCCTGACACGGGCGTGTTCATTCTTTCCCAGTCTTCACCATTTTTTAGAAAGTTTTTTAATTGACTTCGAATGGTAGGCATTAACTTCATTTATAAGAACGATATTACATTATTTAAAGTTTTAGACTTTTCTCACGCGACAATTAACGGAATCGTGATGTTCAAGCTTACGCTGTTAATATTAAATGTTTCAAAGTTCTCAAGGAAAAATGAGCACGAAAACGCCCAGCTTCAAGTCTTACGCTCGTCTTACTACTTGGCATCAGTAATATTCGTCCCAATTGGAACGCTTGCTTCTATTTACATTAAAGTTTTTCCTGATGAAGTAATGGCTAAAGTCTATAATTGAATCGTTGAAAAAAAAGTCCTAATATTTTGGATAAAAAAAAAAAAAATTATATTTTTGATTTCTTTTCTTCGTGAATTTTTTGAAGTTCTACCTTAACTCTTTCTAATCTTTCACCATGTATAGGGTAACGATATATAGTTAAAAAGGCAATCGCTAATGCAATAGCAGGAAATATAAACATTAATGCTCTTAATCCAAATAGTACATCTGGAGTCACTTCTTCAGGTGCATACACTGTCCAACCGACATTCGTAAAGATTAAAGAGATTGTTAAAAATACAAAAACAGTAGATAATCTAAGGAAAAACATTTTAACTCCGTAATAACTTGCTTCACTGCGAGTTTTTGTGTTTACTTCGTCCTCGTCAATAATATCAGCCATAATTAAGTCGACAAAATAGGTCGGACCAGCTAAGCCAATTCCTATCAGAGAAAATACGATCATTCCAATATATCTGTCTTGAATAAACATTAAAGGAGCAAGCGTTAATATCAAAATTATTAATGAAATTAAAAACGATTTTCTTACACCAAGTCTTCGAACCACGGGTTTCCACAGAACATTCATGGAAATTGCTATTGATATAAATGTTAATAGTAATAATAGTGCAATGAATATTGATTCTCCTGCTCCAATACCTAAAACAAATCTACCATAAAGCGGAATTATGGTGGTCAACATCCCAAGAACATACCAAAATGTCACTTCGACGGGAAGGTACCACATAAATGCTTTATTTTTCCCACATGTTTTTAGGGAAACGAAAAAACTTGGTACATTTTCGTATTCATGTCGAAATTCAAGTCTTTCTTTTGGACTAAATTTTAAGAAAATAATTCCAAATGTTACTATGATTATCGCAGTAAATATTCCAAAAGTTTGGAATTCTCTCATATATTTGGGATCTGACCAATCTGGGATGAAAATTGCCGGTAAAACCATGGATAACACCAATCCAATCATGTAGAATGAAAGTCTGATAGCGTTAGCTTTTGTCCTTTCTTCTTCGGTAATGAATAATTCTGGAAGTAATGAAATTAAATTTAAATCGAACATCGTGTAAAATAGCTCAAAAACTATAATTATAACAATGAAATACGCAAAATTAGTAATTTCATCAGTTATACCCATAGAGATTGGTGGAGAAAACAATAATATCATTATTATAGCTAAGGGAATAATCGAAACCATTATATAAGGATAACGTCGCCCCCATCTAGTATGCGTCCGGTCTGAAAAATACCCTAACAGTGGATCATTTATGCTATTCCATATAGACCATATAATAAAACCGATAGATATCAAAACAACATTAATTCCAACAACGGCGTAATAAAATGTAAATATCAGGAGCGAAAAAGTTTGATACGCTGCTGTATTTACTATTTGGCTTACACTATATGCTGCTGCTTTCTTATTTGAAAAACTTCCTTCTATTTTTTTATTTTTTTTATTTATGAAAACTCATCAAAAAAATTTAATGATTAATTAATAAGTTTAATGACAAATAATCAAAAAAATTAAAAAATTGAATAGTCTTTTTTAAAAAAAAAATTAGCGAAAATGGTAAACTCGCTTTAATCCTTGTTTAGCGCGCTCATCGAACGGGTCCATTTTTTTCGCCTTTAAGAAATATTCCAGTGCTTCTTGATACTTTTCGTGCACCTCGTGAATAATTCCTAACTCGAGTATTAACTCAATGTTGCCAGGAAATATTGTTAGAGCCTCCTTGAACGTTTTTACGGCAGTTTTCCATTTCCCAAGGCTCTTGTAGCACCAGCCCAAGTTCAAAAAGCTGTTAATGTCGTTCACGTCCTTAGATAAGGCCGCTTCAAAGGCTTCGATCGCGTCCTGATATTTTCCCAGCTTCATGTAGCTTTTTCCCATATTAAAACATATGGAGACGAATAGATCGTCAATCTCCATTGAATTTAGGTCTGAATCTTGGCCTTTATTAATTGCTTCTGCTATTCTCTCGAACTGTTTAATGGCTTCCTTGTAGTTCTCAAGATGAAAGTTTTTCACGCCTAACTGGAAAATGGCATCTAAATACTCACCACTCGCTTCCCAACATCGCATTGCTTCTTCATGCTGACCCTTTCTCCCGAGAACAACAGCAAGATTGTATAGCGCGTGAACTTTCTCGCCATTCAAGCTCAAGAGCCTGTTTAAATAACTCAGAGCAATTTCATCCTGCTTCAAGTCCATGTAAATGGTTGCTAACTCCGTCAAGCACTCCCTATCTTGTGGGTGGCGCTCTAGAATGGTTTCAAAAAAGTTGATTTTTTCTTGAATGTTTTCGGCTAATATGTTACTAATGACACAAATCACCTTCCTTATCGTGTTCTTGATAATGTTGTAGTTACATTTTGTCGATTATATTTAAAAGAAAAAAAAAACGGGTGGTTACAAAATTCAGTGATGAATAAATGTTATTATCGCAATTAATTTGAGTTTTAGTTTGTTAAATCTTGAGGAATATTGAATCATGGAAGATGAGGAATTATTGATAAATTTTTAAACGATAACGATAAATTTCTATCATACAAAAAAGTACAATGAGACCTAAATTATTTAATCATAAAAATCTTAATGAAAATGGGTTTATTGAAAAATAAATTATTTAATTAAAAAGATGGCGTTAATGACGATTTTTGACCCCTTAGAACGACTTCTATGGGGGATTGCAATAAAAATGGAGTAAAAAGAAATTTCTAATGAAGATAAGCAAGATTTTTTCTAAACTATCAATTTATCAAGAGGGATTGATTTGAAGGGTGAGGAACCAATGAAAGAGGAAAAAACACCAGAAATAGACAAGTTAATAAAAAAGATTCCAAGAATGGTTAATCGCGTAAATCTTCATAATTTAAATGGAAGAGTAGATAAAGCACTTGACTTGATTAAACAAACAGAAAGGTTAATAGAGAAATTTCAAGGAAACATGCCATCAGAGCTGGAAGAAACCCATTGCTATTTATTATATACTAAAGCAGATATTCTTGAAAACCAAGGATATTTAACGCATGCATTCAAGGTTTGTAAAGAACTCTTAATCATTGCAGATAAATATGATAATAAATGGGGGGTTTCACATGGTCTTTATTATCTCGCAAATATTTATAGGCGTTCTAATGATCTCGATAAGGCTCTCGAGCATTACGATCGTTCGATAATATTAAAAGAGGAGCTTCTAAATGAGCGTGGTGAAGTCCTCTTTTTTGCGACGGTGCTTACTAACGCCATCGAAACTGCTGTTATAAAAAATGACACGGAACGAGCAAGAAAGTACTTCACGCGCCTGGAAGAAATTCACGAGTTAAAACCACGTGATTCTTTAGTAGGTCAAGCATGGAAAATGGGTAAAATTTTTTTCTTAAGTGCCAGCTCGCGGCCCCGAGACTGGGGTAAAGCAGAAGAATTGTGTGAAGAATTAATCCAAGATGGATTCACAATAATTCACTATAAGGTCTTTTCTCTTCAAATTCTTTGTAAGTTGTTATTCCTTGAATTACGCGTGACAAATGATCCTGTAATAATAAATGAGATCAAGGCATTATTTCCTAAAATGATCGAATTAACTCAACAGTATGGTTCAATGGCTTTTTTAGTGGATTTTTATACCATTCAAGGCAAATTAGCATTGCTCACGTTTGATTTTAAAACTGCTCGACGATCGTTCACTCAAGCACGGCGCATCGCAGAAAGACACGGATATCATTTAGGTGCCTCAGAAATAACGCGATTAGAAGATGAGTTAGATTATAAGTTAACCACTTGGGAGCAATTGAAGCAAGAAAACGCCCCTTTTTCCGAACGAATGGAATTAGCCCGCGTGAACGAGCATTTTAATCAGGAATTTCAAGCTCATATGGTGAAAACGGAGCAGATTGCTGAAGAGGAAGTGACCGTGTACAAGGACTTACAATCATGTTTAGTTTGTAAAGGGGGCGCTGAAGGCTTTAATATTTACATGTGTCCATCGTGTAAGTCCATCTATTGCAGGACGTGCGCTCAGGCCGTGGTTGAGATCGAAAACGCTTGTTGGATGTGCGAATCGCCCATTGACGTTACAAGACGCTCTAAACCGTTCGAGCAAGAGAAAAAAGAAATATCAATTGAAACGAAGGATGGTAAAAAAAGCGTGGAAGAAGGCGTTCCTAAAAAGGTTGGAGGCGACGAAAAATGACGAAAGTAATGATTATATTTGGGTTTATTAATCACTTTTAATTTGACTTGCATCACTGAATTTTATAACCACCCAAAAAAACGCTATCTTCACGGGGCAAAAAAAATTCCCAAATATTATCGGTTTTAAAGCAAAATTTACGAAAAATAAAATTTTTTCTTAAACGCAAAAGGAAAACTCTCCATCCATAGAACATTTTTGATAAAAATGCGAAGTAGAAAGAATGAAGTAGGAATATAGGGAAATACAATCACTAAAATAAATAAATAAATTTATTTGAAATGAAAATATTCTAAACAATAATAGTAATCATTTTTTCGGTTCGTACTCTAAAAAAATTGAATTGTTATTAGATTTCTTTGTTTTTTCAATTAAAAGAATTCGTCAAATTTGTCCTACTTTAATAAAGTATATACTATTACTAAGTTATAATCTATTACATCAACATTTTATTGTCTATTTTTTCATTAATTAATAAAGACTTGCATGAGGTGAGTAAAACAAAAAATGCCAGAATTAGCATGTCAAACTTGTGGTTCAAAAAAAGAGGTTCCAAGGTGTTGCGACAAATCCATGATAGTAAAAGACGATTACCTATTATGTTGTTGTTCAGAGACTTGCGATTATAGACCTATTCCAATGTGTTGCGGAAAAAAAATGGGATATGTGTGAAATAATGGAATTTTACATTTCTTCTCGATTTTTTCTTAAAAGGTCTTAAAAGGTCTATATCCTTTAAATAATAGGATTCAAACATGGAAAAATATAAAAAAAAATTACCAAATGATATTATTAATGATCTCTATTGTTTGAGCACATTGTTTCTTGTTGAGAATTTTTCTTATTCTCAAATCGTTTATCGCATCCTCGAGGTGAGTATCTAAATTCTTCATCTCCATTAAATTACACCTTTCGCCTTCAGTTTCTACAAGATTTATCATTGGCGGAAATTTATTCATGAGATCTCTTATTTTGTTCCGGAAATCCGCGGTGATCTTAGTTCTAACGACCTTTCCTTTGCTGATCATTATAGGCAAAACAGGGGCTCTCTCAATACTTTTATTAGTGCTTGGATCTACAAAATAAAATACAAATATCGGGATCCCCACAACAATGTTCTTAGTCTTAATTTCAATGGTGTAATTGTTGAGAAATCTTTGAATATTAGTTAATTCAGAATCTTTAATGGCTTCAATAGCGTCTAAGCACGATTGTTTCTCTTTTCTTATTTGAGCAATGATATCTTCAGCAGAAGAGACATCGCTACTTAAAGTGCCGTGTTTTGCATCGATTTGTTTTTGAACTTCAGAAATTTTCTTTTCTAAACTAGAAATTTTTTGCCTATGTGCTCTTTCAATGTCAGAAATTTCGCGATTTATATTCTTTTTCAACTGGTTAATTTCAGATTTATATCTACTAATAGAATTCCCAAAACCCCGATATTTCTGATCTAAATCGGTTAACCCTTCTTCTACTAGAAAAAGATTTTGTTGATTAATGGCGCCTCTTAACTTTTCTACAGAATTCTTTAGTGAATTTACCCCTTTAGATAATTCGTCTGATTTATTCGGAATTTTATGTTTTCTTCTCCGGAGTAAATCTTCTGGAGTATTGTCCAATTTTCTTTCTTTTTCCGCTTGTAATTCACTATTAAGTAAAGATAATTGTTTCTCTTCCTCTCTAGTATCAGCTTTAGACCCTCTAAGTTTGTCTGCCTCTTGACTACCTCTCATGATCCATTTATCGCATAATTTTGTTATAAGAGTACCATAGTCATCTAGCATTTCAATGTCCTTTAAATTTACGAAATTATAAATTTCTTGAACTATTTTCGTTTGGTTTACAGATTTAGCAATTGGTCCTCCTTCTAATACAAAATAGGGTTCTTTATATAAACTTAAATTATACTGATTGAGAAAAAAGTTTTTAAAATATTCCGTTTCATTAGAATTAAATAAAGCTTCTTGAATAACGGTCCCTCTCTTGTAATTTCTACCCTTTTTTAGGTAGTTCGCATCATATGATTGTAAAGAATTTAAAAATGAGGTGGGATCTGATGCCTTGATTACATTTTCTGGATTAGGAGGTGCCGTAGCAAAATTGCCTACGTTTAACTTTTCAACCTTATTAAGAAGGTAGGAGCACACGCTCGCTCGCGTCTCAGTCAAGGGAATCAATCTAACTGGCCAAAATGCTTGAGCAATTCTATGAATCTTTCCAAATTTTTTAATTCTTTTACCGTATAAAGATAAACACTCTACTAACGCCATGGCCATCTCACTTAAAAGGATACCTTTAGAACGAGCTGGAAGGACGTCGCCAACATTTAATAGATAAGGAACTACATTGTCTACCATGTTAAATCATTGAACATATCATTTTTTTTATATAAAATTTTAAGAACGATTCGTTAAATAAAGTTTTTGTTTTAACATGTTTCGTTACGCTTAAAGATTTATATATAAAGTGAGTAAATAAATAAATAAATAAATAAATAAATACATGGTTATCTATTTAAAAAAAAAAATGTTGTAATTAATGAAAGTCATGGAAAAAAAAGGGAAAATATTATTAGGTCAGATATTCGCTCTCGCAACTTGTATTGTTCTAATTGCGATTTTTCTTTTAATACCAACTCTATTTGAGTTTACGCATAACCAAGCATTAAGAGATCTATTACCAGGGAACGAATACTTTTTTCGATATATAACAGAACTTGGTGGCACATTACTCTATTTGGCCATTTTCCTTGTGATTTTTTGGGGAATTGATAAGAACATGGCTAAGTCTTTGCTTGTAGTTTATATAGGATCGAACTTTGTGAATTATCACGCAAAGTCAATAATAGCGAATCCAAGACCAGACCAATCAAACTGGATTTTAATAGGCGCTGGTCATCTTAGCACGCCTAGTGGACACGCCATGAGTTCTACAGTTTTTTGGGGTTATGTAGCCATGAGGTTTAAAAGATGGTCGATATGGATTATTTCTATTATCATTTTCGTTCTTGTTGGATTGTCTAGGATTTATTTAGGAGTTCATTGGTTAGGCGATGTTCTAACCGGCTGGCTTTTTGGGATCGCACTTCTATTAATTGTGTGGATGTTGGAAGATCCGCTACATTCTTTCTTAGAGGAACGTAATGTCATGTACATTTATTTAGGATTGGCATTGTTTGGTTTGTTAGCGATGATTATAACGGAACTTTTTTTTCCAAGTGAGTCGTATCATTTTGGAACAACGGGAGGACAAATGATTGGATTAGGGATAGGATTAGCTCTCGAACATAAATACGTGGATTTCGAGATAAATTTCGAACCAGGAGAAAAGTGGAAACTATTATTACGCGTTTTTATTGGGATCATGATTTATGCTGTAGTTTTTATGGGATTATATTTAGTAATTGATTCAGATATATTTTGGCTAAGCGCAATTCATTATATTATAACTTTTGTAACGGGAATATTCGTGTGGCCATACATATTCAAAAATATTGGACTCTAAAACGAAATTAAAATATTATTGTGGAAAAACAAGAGGTGTTGGTGATTTTAAACGAAAAATGAAGAAAAAGTAAAAATTGACGATTTTATAATGCTGGGGGGGTTCTTCTTTTTTATTTTAGGACTTCTTGGAGCACTTCAGATTGGATTTTATGAAGGCCTTTCGGATTTCTACGGACCAGCTTTTATTTTACTCCTTATAAGCCTATTAATTTTTCTTTATTTAGTTATTAAAGATAAAAAAAAAGCAGCTAAGTAAAAGAACAATCAATATCATCTCTATTTTATAGATTTTCATCGTTTAACATGAGCCTTTCAAATTGCTCAGTAGGACAACCTTCTTTTCTCGTTACATCAATCATTTTTTTTAACATTTTTACTTCTAACTCTTCTGCTTCTGGTTTCCCGGCAAGATTGTTATGAAAATTAGGATCTTCTTTCCTATCAAATAAATAATTTTGCTTCTGTTCTCTTTTTTTTAATCCCCCCGAGAAAAATATTGCTGGTACCGGAATTTTCCAATGAGGTATTTTCACGCCTGGTATGAATAATCCCGATTCCATTCTAGTATATAATATGTTGATCAGCAGCTTTTCTGCCTTTTCAAAATTCGCTTTTAATCCTGTAACGTCTGAGAATTGACTTATGGTACCAGGAGATAATATCATTGGGTATGATGACGAATAATGATATAACTTAGCATTTACATCGAATCCTCTAATGTAAGTAGCATCCCTCGTGGTCAAGTGAACTCCAGCTCCAAAAGTTCCATATACAATGCAATCTCTTATTGACTGCTTTTCCCCTTTTAGAACGGGAATTAAAGAATATCCATCTATAAATAATTTTTGCTCTCTTTTCGCACCTAATGCTTCTAAAATTGTAGCCCGAATGTCAACTATAGTTGAGAAAGTAGATGATATCCTCTTGTTGCCTTCTATTTCGGGATGATAAATTATTAATGGAATGTTTGCAACATCTTCAAAAATTGGATGACTCTTGGCAAATTTCTTAATTATTTTTCCTGGTTCTGCGAGCGCGTGGCCGTGATCCGTAGTTAAGATTATCATTGTATTTTCCCAAAGGCTGTATTGGTTCATTTTCTCAAATACCTTGCCGAGCCATCTATCCACCATGGTCACTTTTCCACGATATTGGTTGCGGATAAATTGTAATTCCTCTTCGGAAGTTTCTTCCATGAATTTCAAGAACATCTTATTATTCTGATAAGGAGGCCAACAAGTAAAACTTTCGTTGTATGGCCCATACATTGATCTATAGGGTTCCGGCACGTACCACGGCTCATGAGGGTCAAAAGATTCGAGATGTAGAAAAAATTTATCGTGAGAGTGATTCTTATCTAACCAATCACACGCTGCTTGCATTACTTTAGGCGCGTGGAAATCTTTTTCACTCTTAAAATGCTTTACATTTCTGTAATATTGCGAAGTTTTTTGCCCGGGTGGTCGCCATTTAATATAAGATTTTACCCAATTTGGGTAATTTTCCGCATCTTCAAGCGGTTCGCTGCTCGCAGTATCGAATTCATGTCCGCGAATAAGGTTCGTGTACATGTAGTTTTCGTGATAACCGTATATTCCTGTTGATTTTTCCCAATAATGATAATGATCAGTAATTAATGCAGTTACTGCACCTAAGGTTTTTGCCTCAATGGCAATATGCCTGTCAAAAGGCTCCATGCACCCCCAGAACTTCCATAAGAATTCGTTTTTTCTCCCAGAAAATAGTTCTCTTCGAGCGGGCATGCATGCTGCGGAACAAATAAAGTGATTTTCAAAAGTTACTCCTTTTTGGGCCAGTTTTTGCATGTTCTTGGTTTCCACACGCTTATTTCCGTATGGCTCAATATAGGATTTGTTCAAACTATCTAACAAAATTAAAATAACATTCATTTTCTTATCACTACTTAATTTTTCATTCGAATTTTATTAATTTTTCAATACTCTAAGAGATATAAAATTATTTGGATCTATTGAATTAATTCTATGAAGAATAAAATAAATTTTCAGTAATATAAGTTAGTTAAAAGATTTCATTAAAAATTATTATAAAAGATTATTAATTCTTAGGTTTTTTTTTTTTCTACTCCGCTTCATGTGGGATTAAATCCTTTTTCTTTAAGCTTTCCACATAATCTTTCTCTTTTTGCATGTGAACTTCTTGTAAGTGGCGTTTTTTTGCTTGCCATTCTTCGCCCTCGAGAGGGTTAAAATATAACGCTATCACAGCAATAATGATGCATATAATCGGTACGATTGTCATCGCAATTAAAACTCCCGTGGCGACCGTTGCTGGTTGATCTGACACTTTTACGCCTTGTTGATATCCGAATAGTCCAATTATTCCTAATAATAAAGCGTGAGCAATCGAAACTGCGGGCTTGGTGATTAGGGCGTTCATCCCTGAATACGTGGTTTCTCTTCTGTTACCCGTTCGTATCTCGTCGTAATCGATTGCCTCCCCCATGAGTGGCGATTGATTTACCATGAACATTAATAAACCCAAACTAATAAATCCTAACCCAAATGAACCAATTTCAAATGGAATTTTTGAATTTGATGCTAATCCTACAAAAAAAATCATTATGAAACCTATTAGTGTTATTAAACCACCTAAGATCATCACTTTCTTGAGCCCCCACGATCCAATCTTGTTATTTGCCCAAATTGATAGTATTATCAAAATGATTAGGGCGGGAATGAAAAAAAAAAGTGATAATTCACTAAACACAAAAACGTAATCAAACAAATAGATAAATCCATTAAGAAATAGTTCCATCATTATGACCATGAAAAATATAGCGACTTCGATTATCAAAAATGGTTTATTTTTTAGCGTTTCAGTTATACTCTCAACAAATCCGAAAGCTTCTTCCTCTTGTGTATATAGATTTTCTTTAATATAATAACTACTGGCAAATATTAGCAAGCCGGAAATAATACCAGATATCGTGACTACAATTTGAAAAGCGAGTTGATTTGGGTTATCGCCTGCTAAAAATAAAGGCTCAATGACCCAACGCGATATCATTCCAATTGCTGAAAATGCCACACCAAATAAGGTAACTCTATTTCTTTCCTTGGCAGTTATTGCCATTTCAGCAGGTAAACTAAAAGTTATGAGTCCTATCATGCTAAAAAAAGTGTCAAGCACGTACAACATCAATAAATGATTGAGAAAAAGACCAAACTCTCCTTGCATGAATGGAAACCACACCAAAATAAACGATAAAGCGTAAGGAAGGGCACCAAACCTCAAATAAGGAATCCTTCGACCCCATCTTGTTTTAGTTCTTTCTTCAAGGATGCCAATGAGGGGATCGTTTATCATGTTCCATATAATGAAGAACATCCAAGACCATGCTAATAGATTTGGATTTGCATTATATACTTTAATGTAATACACATCTATCGTTCCTAAACCCATTGCGGACATTAACGAAGATCCAGCAGAAGCAAATCCATAACCAAGTTTAGATTTAATTGGGACGTGTTCCTCGTATTCGACTTGTTTTGAGCCAGCATCTCCACCCGTATTATTTGACATTTAAGCACGCCTCTCATTTTTGGTATTATAAAGACATTTTTTATAATAACTAAATCATGAGTTTAATTTGTTCTTGAATTAAAAGAATTTTTATTATTCTTTCATAATAAACAAGAACTCATTATTTTTTTTTTCTTTTCATTCATTTAGATTATATAATGCTTTTTTTTTAAGCTTTTAAAATTTTCTAATAAAATTCATTTGTTTATCCTTAAAGAATTAAACGAACACATCATTACTCCTTTTCAATTTTTAAAAAAATTATTTGAAATTCTTTTACCATGCATATAATTTCTTTTTTCTCAAATTGCTTGCTTAATTTTTTTCTATTTTCACATTAATAATGTTGTTTGGCTTGATACAAAAAGATTACCTTAAAAAAAGAGAATAATAAGATTAAAAATTATTGGAAATAATGATATTATTATGAGCTTTCAAGATGGAATTTTGATTGGATTAATTATTGGAATTTTTAGTTATTCAATGTTCAATATTGGAAAGGGTTGTCAAAAATATGGCATAGAAGGCTTGAAAGAAAGCAAAACGGCAAAAAATTCAGGAATATGGATTTTAGGTCTGATATTAACTACCGCCCACATGTTTATTCAATGGATAGCGTTATTATTCGCACCAATTAATATCATTGCACCATTAGAAGCTTTTGGATTAATAATTTTAGTGATTTTCTCATATCAAGTTTTAAAAGAAAAAATCTCTAAAATTGAAATATTTGGGATTTTTTTAATCATAATAGGAACAATTTTGATTACATTAGTAAATCCTAATACAAGCGAGATTGAATTATTTGATTTTTATTTACTAAATTTCGTCTTATTTTCATTGATTATTGCTATTTTTGAATTTATATATTTTTTAGTTATAAGGTTAAAAGATAAGAATAATACCGGATTCATTTTAAGCATCATGGCAGGAACATGCATGGCTTTTCAGACAGTTTCCAAGCGTATTACTGTTATTTCAGAGGAATTTATTAGCATGATTTTTATATTTATTACATTCCTCATGGCAACTTTAACCTTTCTTTTTACTCAATTGGCATTTACAAAAGCAAAAGCTAACATCGCGGTTCCTTGTTCTACTTCAGCCAGCATAATATTAGCTATTTTAGCTGGTTTTTTAGTATTAAATGAAATAATCTCTTTAATTCAAATAGTTGGTATAATATTATTAATTGGCGGGATTATTTTTTTAACGGCATTTAAAAAAGAAAACGTGGAAAAAGCCTAAGAAATTTTCCATGTAATTTTATCTTTAATTATTAATACTATTTTCTGCTAATAACAAACATATGGTGAGCTTCTAATGCATCGATAGCTTCTAAAGGATCCATGTCCATTCTCCATCCATAAAAGCGAACGATCACTTTATCTTCATTGACATCCATGATGATGAAACCTGATTTTTCATAGCTTGGGAGTTTTTCATCTACTTGTAAATCGTTAGGGGGTTGCGCTTCTATACCTCGAAGCCCTCCTGAGGGGTAAGCACCCCCACCTGCACCAAGAGAACCTACTAGAACCGAGGGTATGGGGTTTGATGTAAAATCCAAATTTCCACTTTTTTGAATCCTTCCTGCCGCTTGAGTATGCATGTCTCCACATATAAAAAACCCTGTACTCTTTTCCATTTCGTAGACTGATTTAAGGATGCGGTTGTGCTGTTTAAACCAACCTTCTTGCCACATGTATTTAGATTCATTGGTTGTAAGGACTGGATTTCCGTTCAAGGTCGCTTTTATGTCGGGATACCACGATAACCACTTCCCAGCACTCCAACCATAACTAATTGGTGAAAAATGTACTAAATAGTCCGTTTCTTCAGCGTTCATTCGGTTCTTTAACCATCGTTCTGCTGAAACCGGAATAAAGTTTGCCTGACCGCCATCAAGAGTTACGTATCTTCTCGTATCATACATTAATCCCTCAAGAAGCTTTCCGTAACGAAGTGTTCCAAAACATTCAGAGACACCACTCGCTCTGTCTTTAGCACCCGTAGCTGGTAGATTTTGGGGTCTACGATTATCCGGGAGAAATTCTGGTAAATAAAGTTTCTGTGCTGCGCGACCAAGCTCAAGCATGAAGTCGTCTGGTGGAAAAGAAATACCCCCTTCTACGAACGGATCTTGCCAAATCATTAGAAATTGTAAGTTGATAGTATCATTTTCCCTTGCTTCGTCGTTCACAAAATAATCGTGGTCGTCTAAAATAAAATAAGTAGGAATTGAACGACATTTAGTTCCATAAAGATATGCTATTTGCGGATCTACCGCTCTTTTAAGTATATTTTCATTTTCAGTTCCCATTACGGGAGCAGACATGTTAAGTTCTCCAGAATATTGAATGGCTCTGCGTGATTGTCCCATATTTTTTGGACCTACGCCATATTTAATATCGTAATAAATTTGGTCTCCAGTTCCAATCAGAATATCTGGTTCAAAAGAAAGTGCCTTATTTAAAAGTCTTTGTCGTATTGATAGTGGCATTTGACCTTGACCAAACCACGTTCTACAAGCATCGTGTCCTCCTGATCCCGTGAATGCTAAAATTCTAAGAGTTTCTGGTCTTGAATTTGGATCAGGGAAGGTTTTTAATGTCCAAGAATCGCAATATCTATTTCCCGAGGAGTTTACAAGCGTTAATATATAATTAGTGTTTGATTTTAAAGAATGTGCGTCGAAACACCAGAAATATCCATCTGTATCCATTTTTTCGCCAGGATATAATTTTTCGCCTATTTTTAGATGTGGCTCATCAAGGGGGATTTCAAAAGAAACTTTTAAAAGAATGCGGTTATCGTTTACTGCTGGAAGGATGTGAACCACAGAACCCGAATTCCATTCTGAATCTTCGTGATTGACTGTCATTTGAACCGGAATGAAGGGAATGTAGATATAGAAACTTATTAAAGAAATTAAAACCATTATTGCCACAATCCTTAATTTTCCCCTATATTTTTTCGAAACAAAAGCAGAAATTATTAATACTATTGGAACAGAAAATTGTGCTGTCATGAAAAGAATTAAAGGGGGTGTGAAAGCTTCTAAAATCGTTGATATACTGAAATCTCCAGCAAAAAAAAAGGATAACAGGCTACTGACAATTATAATTCCAATAAAAGCTGCGACTATTAGCTTTTGTTTTTTTTTCAAGCTTTCAAGTATTTTTAAAAATTCTTGCTTGGGTTTTTTTTTTTCAGGCATTTAACTTTTACACCAACAAATTGGATTTACCCTATTAATTGCATGTTAGTAGGAACGATTCCTACTTTAAAGGAATCTCCAAAATCCTCACTTATTCTCTTGATTAAATTGTTCCACTCTTTAAATAGTTCTACCGATTTTGGATAATGGTAATTTTTTTTTAAAAGTTCTATTTAAATCTATATAGATCGGTTTGTATATTAAAACAATTATTAAAAACTTTTAAATAATATAAATGCGAAAGAATATAATGTCCATTTATTTAATAATTAAAATTTAAAATTGTAAATAATTGATAGAAATGGGAACAAATGTTTTTCACGATAAAGATGGGGATCTTTCTACTTTAAAAGATAAAACAATAGCAATTATTGGATACGGTAATCAAGCTAAAGCCCAAGCCCTAAACATGCGAGATTCAGGTTTAAATATAATCGTAGGTAGTCAAGATGATGAATATAAAGAGCGCGCGAAAAGAGATAAATTTCCTATTCATGATGTCCCTGAAGTAGTTAGAAAAGCAGAATTTATTTTTCTATTAATTTCTGACGATTTAATAGTTGAAATTTTTGAGGAAAAAATCAAACCAAACCTTAAGGAAAATGATACTTTGGTTTTCGCATGCGGTTATAATGTAACATTTGAGAAAATTTCTCCACCTCATGACGTGGATATATTGCTAATTTCACCTAGACTTCCGGGAATGGGAATTAGGGAGAATTTTTTGAATAAAAAAGGGTTCTTTAGTTTTATTAATGTCCATCAAGACATTTCGGGAAATGCAAAACGAAATTTACTTGCTTTAAGCAAGGCTATTGGTGCTCTTTCGAGGGGAGGAATTGAAGTTACCTTGCAACAACAAGCCATTCTAAGTCTTTTTGCTGACCAAACATTTACTTATGGATTCCTTCAAATAATGATTAGATCAATATCAAGTTTAATAGAAGAAGGTTACCCTCCAGAAGCCATTTTTGTAGAGTTATTTCTCTCTGGAGAAGGAGGTTATACTATTGACAAGGTGATAGATGTGGGAATGATTAAACAAATGAACTTTCACTCTCAAACTTCGCAATACGGTCAAATGAGCCGGGGAATTAAATTTAGAAAAGTAGCTAACGAAATAGGTGTAATTCAAGAAAAAATCTTTCAAGAAATTGAAAGTGGAGACTTTGCAAGAGAATGGGAAAAACCTTATAGTAAATTAAAGCTAAAAATCCTGAAATACTTTGCTTCTAAAATAAAATTTGCGGAAATTGAAGAAAATGTTCGAAAAAATCTTGGATTTGCCAAAAAAGATATTTTTAAAGAACAAATCTACCCTAAAGAAGAAGAGATTAAAAAATATCCAGAATTAAAAGAGGAAATAGAAAAGATAAAGGCATTTTATGGTGAAATTTAAATTAAAATTATGAAAAAATTGAAAAAATAACTCAAAAATGTAATAAGGGTGATTTAAAATGGATATAAGTATTTTTCATGAAAATGATGGGAATTTATCTGCTTTAAGTGGAAAAATAATCGGAATGATTGGTTATGGAAACCAAGGAAGATCTCAAGCTTTAAACATGCGTGATAATGGGTTAGAAGTAATAGTAGGTAATCGTGAGGATGCGTATAAGAAACGAGCAGAAGAAGACGGATTTACTACTTATAGCATTTCAGAAGCCGTTAAAAAGGCGGATGTTCTATTCTTTTTGATCCCTGATGAGATAATGAGTGATGTTTTTGAAAAGCAAGTAAAACCAAATCTCAAGCAAAATGATGCGATTGTATTCGCAAGTGGCTACAATTTAGCCTTTGATTTATTAGAACCCCCAGCTTTTATTGATATCCTATTAATTGCCCCTAGAATGATTGGCATTGGGGTTCGAGAATGTTTCCTGAACAAGGAAGGATATTTTACATTTATAGGCGTGCATCAAGATGCCTCTGGAAACGCGAAGGAAAGATTATTAGCGTTAAGTAAAGCCGTTGGTGGCTTAACTAAAGCGGGAATCGAAGTCTATTTCATGGAAGAGGCAGTTTTGGATCTTTTTTCTGAACAGGGCTTTGGTCCTGCCATTAGTCAAATCCTCATGAAACCAATAAACATTTTACTTGATGCGGGTTATCCAGAGGAAGCAATACTCGTAGAATTAGTTTTGTCAGGAAGAATGAAATACGCTTTTAAGAGCATCTTGGAAAATGGAATAGTTAATCAAATACAATTGTTAGATGATAGGGCTCAATACGGTGCAATGAGTAGAGGCATAAGATTAAAAAATCCAATTAATCGGATTCTAACCATTCAAAAAGATGTTGTTAAAAACATAGAAAATGGGGGATTTGCTGAAGAATGGGCGAAAAAATCGACAAAATTAAAGTTTAAGTTCATCAAATTCATGGCCTCTAAGGTTGGCTTTGCAAAATTAGAAAAAAGAGTCCGAAAGAGTCTTGGAATGCCTAATGTTGATCTCTGGGCAGATACACCTTATCCAACTGAAGAAGACATTCAACGATCTAAGGAAATTCAAAAAGAAATTGATGAATTTAAAAATTATAAGGAATTTTAAAATGGAAAAGAAATTATCCTTTTCCTTTTCAATATTTTATATAATCCTAAATTTTTAGCAATACACGCTAAGCTTGCAGCATTTTCGTATCGCGTGAATAGGATTTTAATCCTTTTTAGATTGGAGAGTTCTGAAATTAAATCTAGGAAAAAAATAAAAAGATTGTTAAAGTTCTTTACTGCATGATGATGTTACTATAATTAATTAATCAAAATATTAATTCAATCATGAATAATTGGTGATATTACATTAAAAGAAGATGTAAATCGTGTGGAATGAAGATAGACAAATTCCAATTTAAAAATTTCAATGAATTGTGTCCTGATTGTGTTAAACATGAAAGAAAACGAAAGATACTAAATTTAGGTAAATCAATACAACTAGATGAAAAAATAAAAAAAATGCGTGAAAAGGTCACTGTTCCTGTTCTGAAGTCAACACTTACCGATGTTTCGCAAAAATTTGAGAAGTTTGGTCAAGCGGTCATGAAAGGAGTGAAAACGTCTATAGAAAGCATGGACAAGAAGAAAAAAGAAATTTTACAAGAGAAAAGAGAAAACAAGGCGATGAAGGAACAAAAACAAAAAGAGAAGGAACTTCACGATATGTACCGCGATATGGGGGAGCAATGAGTGCAGATTTTTAGGATCTCTAATTTCTGTTGAAAAAACTTGATTTCAAATGAGAAGAATAAAAGAAAAGAAGTAAAGGGATTCAGAATTAAATATATTGAATCAAATTATAGCTTCAATGATCATGTAAGTACTCCAAGAAATAATACGAAAATGCGAAATCCACGAAACCGAGAATGTAGGGATGTTATAAGAAAAGCACGTTATAAACAAAATGCTAGATAAATAATCATGCCTTTTTCGTAATTATTTGATAAAATAATATCATTTCTACTTCTTTTCTATATAATTTTAAATATTCTCAAAGCACATTATTTATTAATATCATGAAAGGTGAAATAAATTGGTAGAGAAATTTTTAGAAGGAAAAGGGGCGCTAATAACGGGCGGAGCCTCCGGTTTTGGGAAAAATATCGCCCACGCATTTGCCGAAAGAGGTGCTGATTTAGTATTAGTTGATGTAAACGAGGAGCTTTTAAAGGAAACGACCAAAAATGTTGAACAAAAACATAGGTGTAAGGTCGTGCCGATTGTATGCGACGTTAGCAAATCAGATCAGGTTCAAGCAATGGCAAAACAAGCATTTAATGAACTAGATAACATATATGTATTGTTTAACAACGCAGGAATAGCCCTTTCTTACGGAAGAACAATCGTAAGAATAAAGGAGGAAGATTGGGATAAAATTATGGCAATAAATCTTAAGGGACAATGGTTAGTTGCTCAAGCTTTAAGCCGTAAAATGAAAGCTCAAAAATTTGAACCCCTTTCTGGCAAAATAATATGTACCGCCTCGATCGCAGGCATGGTAGTAGATTCAACGATTCCAGCATACAGCATTACTAAAGCCGGGATAATTGCATTGTCGCAACTACTTGCAAAAACTTTAGCTCCTAAGATTACATGTAATAGCATTGCGCCGGGATATCATATAACTGGAATTTATTTGAACGACGAAGAGACAATGTTGGTTACGATGAGAGATGGTAACGTTAAAACGCCATTAAATAGACTAGGAACAGTGGATGATGTGGTTGATTTAGTCGTGTTCTTGACCTCGCCAGCTTCAAACTTCATTACGGGACATTGCTTCCCGATTGATGGGGGAATCGCTGAAGTAGGTGTACCAGCAAACAAATTAAAGACAGAATTTTGAAAAAAATTAAAATTTTTTTTTTTTTGTATGAAGTATTTTACTCTTTTATCAGTAATCTCGCCACTCGATTTGGTAAAAGCCATCCAAAATAACTAAAAACGAGTCTTGTTATTAAGATAATCCTGGCTATGATTAGAGTCGTCTCAGTCGTTATCGTTAAGATATCAATTAATGTTCCAATTATTAAAAGGAAGACAGCAATTAATAATAATCGCCCTTTCCACTTTACTCTTTGGTCTTCAGATCTCAAGCATGCTCGTATAAACATGAGCATTGTAATCAATGTTACCGCGAGAGAAAATATTGTAAATAACTGAATGGGAAGTGTCGGGTCTGCACCAAATGATTGGTCTTTTGTACCTATTACTAATGGATTCACGATTAAAAAGTATATAATAACTATCTCATATATAATACAGATTAATCCGAATATAATTAAAAGCATGGTTTTTGAATTCCTGAATATTAAAATTGACATTGCATTAATCCAGAACAAAAGGGCAAATCCAAGGAGTCCATAATTGATAAAGAGAATCGTTGATAAATTCAATGCGTAATCAAAGAAAATAACAGATAAAAGCGATAAACCCGCTGAAAAGAATGGCACGCAAACTAAACTTAGAGAAGTTCCAACCCATAATAGCTCCTATTTTTTATGTGTAAAATATTTTGAAGCAATTATTACTCCTATTAAAATTCCCAAGATCGAGTAAACCAAACTCAATATACCTTGAAGCATCTCTAATTGTGTTAAATCTTCTATCCCCATAAAAACATCCAAGTTTTTTTAATGTAAATTAAATAGAAGATGAAATTAAAGTATTTTAAATATTCGCATTTTAGATATTCAAGTAGATAAAAATGGTCTACTATTTTTATTTAAAATAGATGACGCAATTGAACTATTGGTTTTCCTTATATACAACCTTTTATCTCCATATTTTTTAAATTTTTATGATAATTTTGTCAAAAGATTAAAATATAAAAAAAATGAGTTAATACATATTAGTAGAGAATTAGGAAGATCTATTGAATAAAAGAAAGCAAGTTTAAAGCTTGGAATTAATTATAAATACTAGTTAATATCGTAAATAAATTAATAAATAAATTAAATTAAAACAAAAAATTAAAAAGGAGAAAGAAAAAAAATGAGCGTTATAATAGCGATTCTAGAAGTAATATGGATCATACTTTTCTTAGGGTTTTGGATTTCTTTTTATCTCACGGAATATAAGAACCAAAAAAAAGCAGAAGGAAAAATGTCGGAAGTAGAGTTTAAACACGAATTATCTTTTCCACTTCCAGATTTAGGATGGATTACGCTAACTTTGGTAATTGCTGCGATTGGTCTTTTCTTGGAACAAAATTTTGGATACTTTTTCACGGCCTTAGCGGGTAGTGGCATGATGTTTTTAGGGCTTATAGATCTTGCATTCAACATCCAGAATGAAGGTTTTAATCGAGAAAAACGCGGCTTTGACGCAGTCATTAGCATTGGCATAGTTGTCTTAAGCTTAATATTTGGATTAATATTTATTATATATGGAGCAATAGAACTTGGAATATTTTGAATTTAAATGAACAACTAAAGATAAGGTTGGTAAGAGAAAAATGGCAAGTAAAAAAATGATTAAAAAGCAACCGTTTAAGAGTAAAATTTGTATTGTTTGTGGAGCGTCAACTGGAATCGGAAAAGCAACAGCTAAAGAAATCGTACAATTAGGTGGTAGCGTTTGTGTTATAGCGAGAAATCTCGACAATCTAAATAAAGCAGCTGAAGAAATGAATGGATTAAAAGTCAACGATTCGCAGTTTGTTGAAAAAATTTCTTGTGACGCAACAGACATGGAAAAATTGAAACCACAATTAGAAGGATTCGTGAATAAACACGGTGTTCCAGACTACTTGATTAATGTAGTAGGATACGCACTACCTAAATATGTTGAGGATTACACGTTTAAAGAATTTAAAGATAACATGGACATGAATTACCATGGTCAATTAGTCCCTACCTTGATAATGCTACCATTTTTCATGAAAGCGAAGGAAGGACATATTGCGTTTGTATCTTCAATAGCAGGGTTCTTAGGAGTCATGGGCTACGCCGCCTATTGTCCAACCAAATTTGCAATAGTTGGATTGGCCGACGCTCTAAGAAATGAACTAAGTCCATATAATATCGATGTTTCAGTTTTATATCCACCTGATACTGAAACTCCAGCATTTGAAAAAGAGAACGAAACCAAGCCACAAGAATGCATGATCATGTCGGAAAGAGGGGGTCTTTTAAAACCAGAAGAAGTTGCAGAACCTTTCATAGAAGGAATTCTAAAGAAAAAATTCTACATAACTCCAGGTGAATCAAAGTTTTTATGGAAGATGACAAGACTATTCCCTAATATTGTCCATAACATGGCCGATAAAGAATTAAAAAAAGCGAGAAAGAAAATCAAAAAAGAATAATTTTTTTTTTTTTTATTAAAATTTTATGTGTTAAGAGAATCCAATTACATATCCGCTGTATTCTGAAAGTTTTGATTAATCTCACTTACTTTTTCTTGGATCTCGTTTAGTGATTCTAAAAGTTCCTCCTGCTCTTTTCTCATTATCCCCTCGTTCATGTATAACAAGATATTTTTTTCTTTTTTATCCCCTTTATACAAGAAAAGCCATTCTTGCATTTAGTGAGAAATAATCTCTCAAGACATGAATCTAAGAAGCAAATTCCGCCACCCTAATTATAATTTTTTCTAGTTTAATTCATGTCCTAATGGACATCGAAAAAAAATAAAATTAATTAAGTTATAGACGTTAAAATTTGTGAATAAAAATTTATCTTCGTGAAAATCTAAATAGCCATAGAAACTTAATTTTGCTCTTTATTTTATAATTACACGCATGAATATTAGAATATGAGATAAAATTGAAGAGAAATCAAAATAATATTAAAAAAATTGGATTAATTGTAAATCCCATCGCAGGGATGGGAGGTAGCGTAGGTCTTAAAGGAACTGATGGAGGAGCTCATTTAGAGGCCATAAAATTGGGAGCCACCCCGATAACACCTAAGAGAATGGCTCAATTACTGTCTCATTTAAAAAGAAAAGAAGATATTTTTCTATTAGTGGCACCAGGCAAAATGGGAGAGGATCTCGTTAAGGAAGAACAAGTTAACTATAAAGTTATTGGCGAAATAGGCGATAATACGACAGCTGAAGATACAAAAAAATTAGCAAGAATGATGGTTGAAGAAAATGTAGATTTACTTGTTTTTTGTGGAGGTGATGGGACTGCTAGGGATATTTTCGACGCAATTGGATTGGAAAAACCTGTAATTGCTATTCCCTCCGGAGTAAAAATGTTCAGTTCTATTTTTATGCTAAATCCAAGAGCCGCCGCTGAAATGCTAGAAGCCTTTCTAGATGGAACAGAAATCTTAGAAAAAGAAGTGCTTGATATTGACGAAGATTCTTTTCGAAAAGGCGTTTTAAAATCTAGATTGCATGGATATCTAAACGTCCCAAAAATTGAAAGGTTAATTCAAGGAGGAAAAGAAAGTTCAAAAACCGGCAAAACAATAGAAGAAAACAAGAATGACATCGCCACACACATCATTGAAAATATGAAAGACGATACATTGTATTTATTAGGTCCAGGAACTACTGTGAAAGCCATTTCAGATAACCTTGATCTTGCCAAGGCTTTACTAGGAATTGATGCGATATGTAATAGAAAACTCATTGGTACGGATATAAATGAAAATGGTATTTTAGAGTTATTAAATCAACATGAGAAAGTAAAAATCATTGTATCTCCAATTGGGGGACAAGGATTTATTCTTGGAAGAGGAAATAAACAATTCACGCCAAAAGTAATAAAGGAGATAGGTAAAGAAAATATAATCGTTATTTCAACCGAAGACAAAATAAACGGATTACAATGTTTAAGGATTGATACAGGAGATACTGACCTCGACCAAAAAATGATAGGGCATGCTAAAGTAATTACCGGCTATAAAGAATTCCTTATTATTGATATAACATCCTAAAATCCCATGGAATCGAACAAGTGTTAGATATTTATTTTTGGGGGGACTCATTAAAGAATATCTTGGACAGCTTCTTTTAGATTTAATAAATTTTTTACTTGTATATTGGTTTTTATCGATTATAAGGAAGAATTATTGATTCAAATTAAGTAAATCAATTCTAATCTTGATAATTGAATCTAATACGCTAATTTTTAAAATTGAAAATTTATTTATTTTATTTACATTTAACAAATTCAAATTAAAAAGAGACTAAAAAAAATGAGCACAAAAGTATTGAAAGCAAAATTAAATGGCATTGAACTCGCTTATACTCGCTGTGGAAAAGAAGGGGATAAGCGAATCATGTTGATTCATGGTTGGACGGGATTTAAAAGTTTATTTAAGGACTTCATACCCCTTTTAGTTGAAAAAGGTTTTGATGTAGTTGCACCAGACTTGCGAGGGCATGGTGATTCGTCCAAACCTGAAGGAGATTACACGCACGAAATCTTCTCAGAAGATCTCCTCGCTCTCGCTAAGGAACTTAAATGGGACGATGGATTTATATTGCTAGGACAATCAATGGGCGGATATATTGTACTTGATTATGCATTGCGTTATCCAGAAACTTTAACACAGCTTATCAGTTCTAACACATCAGTATATTTGGCGAGAACATTATTTTCAAAACTAACATGGAAGATCATTATACGTATGTATCGAAAGAACCCTGCTAAAATGATGGAGAAAATGGTACCTAGATTCTTTCAATATCCCGTATCTCAAGATTTAATTGACGAATTTATATCAATGTCTTTAAAAACTGCCAAGCACGCTGGATTGAGCGCTATTAAAAATTGTTATAATAGAAACATGGAGCCTGAATTGCACGAGATCAAAGTTCCTACGCTCATTATTTCGTCACAATTCGATCAAAAAGATTTACGCAAAGCCACGCTCAAAATACACGAGTTAATTCCCAATTCTGATTTGGTAGACATTCCAAAAACGGGTCATCTTCCGTTCATTGAGAATCCTAAAGATTTTCTTGACGCAATAGTCTCGTTTGTGTCTAAAAAATAATATTATATTTTTTTATTGTTTATTTTTCTATTTTATCTTACTATTAAAAATAGTAAGAAATATTGCTATATAAAAAAAAAATTAAAGAATTTAACATTTTTGGTAATTATTCAGGCATTTCTAGTCCAATTGCACGCATGGCTTCCATTGCTGTCATTATAGTCTCTATTTTGTAATTAAAGCCCTCCCCTAAAGATTCTGCAAGAAAAATCGCTAGTTTAGTAGCGCGTGTCATTGCTTCGGTAACTTTCCCCTTCATGACCTCGGAAATAGAAAATACTTTGATGCCATTTTCGTCTGCAGTTGCAGCTTGTACAACAGTTTTCGAAATTGATTCATCAGAAGGAAATTTTTTAAGAGCTTCAAGCACAGCTTTCCCCAATTTCTTACCTTTTTCAGGTGGAGTCCATGATGTTAACATTAAATAAACCATATTTTTTACCTCCTTTAAAAATTTGTTTTAATTAAGATTGGATTTTGGATAAATATTATTAAATATATTTAATAGTAACCACATTGTATTTAATTATTTACATTTTTATCAAGATCTCATGATTCCTCAAATCTCTTAGACTCTTTATATTTTGGGATCTCCAGCTTTTTTTCTTTATTTTAACTTATTTTGAATTGATGTTATCCATTTATTGAAGAATAAATTCCTTCCTTAATTCTCTTTTTATAATCATAATAACTATTATTTCGCGTGACCTCCACGCTTTTTTGGAACGCCCTCTTCCGTCACTAGTCAATAGGCAACCTTACATCACTCACACACCTATATTTAAGGTTTAATCGGTTGACGAGAGTTTTTTGGCATGACATCATTTTCTTTAATAGAATCATTATTAAATTCTTTTTAACTCATTTTTATTTCTCCATAAATTGTTATAAGGTTTATACTCGTATCCCATTTGAATAATTATTGTTTTCCATGTAGAAGATTATGAGATGTGAATATAAAAGGTTTAAGAATGAAGTTTTACAAAATAAGTGTTCAAAAATGAAACGAAATCTTTATATTCACATTTAGCAAAATATTTCTTATGAGTTCTGAAATTAATAAACAAAAACATAACAATAAAATTTTTAGCTTCTATTACTTCATTGAGGGATACTCCCAGGGAAAGTGTTGCTTCGTTTAAAGCAACACCCCGAATACCTTTCTTAGTATTTCCTCCGTATCTCGCTCAAGTTTTAGGGGGTTCTTTTGATCTGGTGCTTTGGATGTTTGTTGTTTTCATAGGGAGCCTGCCATGGTCAATTAAGGCGATTGTGGGTCCTTTAAGCGATAAATGGGGCACCAAGAAATACGGCAGACGATTACCTTGGATTGCTGGTTTTGGATATTTAGGTGCTTTCTTCTGGTTCTTGATGGCAATTTACCTACCAATTGATGAAACCATATACATGTTCTTTGCTATTTACTTCTTTTTAACGCAGCTAGGTACGAGTTTCTCCGATACTGCTTTAGATAGCCTCATTTTAGACGTTACACCAAAAGAGAAATTAGGAAAAATTCAGGGATCCACGTGGACTTGCATGTATCTTGGAATGGGGGCTGGGGGGATGCTACTTGGATTAATTTTCCTAGCCTTAAATTTAATACCAGGGTTATTCATACTCACGGGCATTCTTACAATAGTAGCGTGTTCGTTACCCTACTTTGTTGAAGAAGAACCATATACGAAAATAGATACTAAGATGATGTCAAGAGATTTAATATCGATTGCAAGTAAAAAAAGAAACTACAAGGTCTTCTTTTATACTTTTACGGGTGCGATAGGAGGTGTGATAATTTCCACTTATTTTAATTACTTAGTATTGATAGGCATGGATGTTATTGATGTTACAGAAACTTTATTATCCATCACTAGTGGTTCCGCCGTTGATTTACTTGGTTGGAGTTCAGTCTTCTACTTTTTTTTTGGAATAGGAGTAGTAATAGGTTCAATGTTAACAGGAAAGTATGTGGACAAGGGGCGCAAAAAAACAGTAATAAAAACTTATTTGATTTTCATGGCCCTCTGCGTTATAACCATTATACCGTTCGTGTTATTCGACATTCCTATCGTTGCCCTCATTTTTGGAATACTCATTCAAGTCCTGTTAGGAGGTGTGCAGGGAGCCATGACCGTTTCTAATCAAACTGTTAGAGGTGATTTAACTAAGAAATACTATCCCGAATTAAAATCGACATTCTACGCTTTATTGGTTGCACTTTCCAATTTTGGGCAATCTTTTGGACGTTTGATGGGAGTTTTGATATTTAGTTTGCTTGTAGGGCTTTTTTTTGACTTCTATTCAATATACTTCATGCTGAGCATCTTTTGTACAGTGACCTTAGCAATCAGCACATTATTGTTTAAAACAATAGATCCAGGAGATTATGAATTGGGTTCTTTTACAGGAGAAGAACAAGTTGAGCTGGGAATTAAATAAAGAAATTGATTATATTCAAATAACTTATTTTTCTTTTGACTTTTTTTTCCTTCCTTTAGGAAGGAGTAGTTCAAATTATACAACGAAAAACTTAATAATTTTTTAATATTAATATTAGAGCATATAGAAATGCTTAAAGATATTCTTATAGATTTAAAAATACCCTCAAATATGGTATTAATAAAAAAAAAAAAAATTAAATGAGAGGAATTAACATGTACGATTTGATTATCAAAAATACTAAAATTGTTGATGGAACGGGTAAAAATGCATTTATGGGTGATATCTCCATCAAAGATTCGATTATCGTTGAGGTGGGACGAGTTGAAGGAACAGCAGGGATCATTATTAATGGTACCGGTCTTGTTACTTGTCCGGGTTTTATTGATCCTCATTGCCATCCAGATATGACCTTTTCAATCATCCCTTTATGCAATAATTTTATAATGCAGGGTGTCACGACTGCTATAGGAGGAAACTGTGGTTTAACCGAAGCCCCTAAAAAGGGATTTGACCCAAAAGAATCCAAGAAAGAAAAATTTGATTTTGAGGGGTTTCAAACTCAGAGATCCAAGAAGGACCTAACTTTTGGAAAATGGTTGAAAAAAGTTGAAAGAAGGGGGCTATCAATAAATTTTGCTCCGTTGGTGGGACATAATCCTATTAGAAGTTTTGTCATGGGTGATGATTTTAAGAGGCACGCTAGACCGGATGAAATTGAAGCGATGAAACAGCTTGTAGAAGATGGAATGAAAAGTGGAGCGTTTGGGTTTTCGACGGATTTGGATTACGATCCTTCCGAATACGGAAGTACTGATGAAATAATAGAATTAGCAAAAGTAGCTAAAAAGTATGGTGGAATCTACGCATCGCATTTAAGACACTGTCAAAGTCAATGGGCAACAAACGATTTGGATTTATTTGGTTACGGTGTTTTTCATGGGGATATTGAAGAAGCTTGGATGGGAAAATACCAAGGCGTCATGGAAGCTTTTGAGGTAGGTAGAAAAGCAGATATACCAATACACCTTTCACATATGTATACGATATATCTTATCCATCAACCTCATCCGGAATTTTTGGACGAAGCAACAACAAAAGCAACTTTATGGAACATTGATAAGGCGATAGAAGAGGGTTTAGATGTCACCTTCGATATTATTGTCTCGGATACTAGCATATCTCCATCTAACTTAATAGTCAATGAATTCATTTTATCTCGACTTCATAAATTAAGATGGTTACGCGAATACGACGCTAAAACTTTTCTTGAGCAGTTAAAAAGCGATGATTTTCGGGAAAAAATTAAGGATTTACATCGCAATGGTTATCTCAAGCTTGGAATGATACACACTAAAGCACATCCATATTGGATGAATTGTTTTAAAATTACGAAATTTAAAAGAGCAGAATACCAAGACAAAACGATCGGGGAACTCGCTACCAAACTTGATAAAGACGCACTCGATCTGGTTTTGGACTTGATGCTAGAAGATCCTGAAGTGGAATGGATTCAGTTTGACGAAGATCGAGCGGTAACTTACAAAACATTGCCATTATATCTTTCTCATCGTTATTGCATGCCATGTACCGATATGACATCCTTACCACCTGTAGATCTTTCCGTTGAATCCTTGAAATCAGCAGGGACCGGGATTCCCGAAGAGTTTCTTAATTCTCTCTTTGTTCCCCACTATTACGGTATGTACGCAGACTATATTGGAAGGTTCGTTCGAGAAACACGGGTGCTAACCCTCGAAAATGCCATTAGAAAAGCCACTTCATTCGTCGCACAGCGGTTTGGCATTAAAAATAGAGGAGAATTTAAGTCAGGTTATTTCGCAGATATCTTAATTTTTGATTTCGACAAGATAAAAATGACGGGAGATATAAAAAATGCCCGTCAAGCACCAGATGGAATAAAATATGTCTTAGTGAACGGTCAAATCACGTATAAAGATAAAAAACACACGGGAATTAAGGCTGGTAAAGTCTTACGGCATGAAATGGAAGGCTGAAGTACCTTTTTTTTTTAATATTTTTAGATTTAATTTCATTCCTTTAAAAGTTTTAAGTGGAAATCTTCGATATTAGAATTTTGAGAAAACAAGGAATTAGGGTAAAATATTTAAATATTCACGACAAATTATTATCATTCATAAAATCATACTATTTTCTTAAGTAAAACTCTTAACGAGAGGACGGAAAGATGGCGTTAGTAATGATTTGGGACCCCTTGGAACGCCTTTTATGGGGGATCGCAATCGCAATTGCGATCATTAGTGGAATAGTTTATGTAAATAAAGGCAGAAAAAGGGAAGTTTTTAACGAAAAGATGATAATGTATGGATTCGCAAGCTTTCTCATTAGTTACGCACTCGTTCGAGTATTCACTTTCCTTCAAGATTACGAGATTCAAGGAATCTTGATTAACAACGTGTTTTACGGCGATCTTGAAAACTATACGCCCTCATACGAGGTTTATGGAAAGGTAATATATATAGTTATAGCAATGGGCTACATTTTATTCATGTTATCGTTTGAGCTCATTGTAAAACGCACGAAATATCTCATCACGACCATTTTAACTTTTGTTTTGGTTTTGATGATCATTTCTCCTTTTCTTTTAGCAAGAGACATCTATAATAATGTTTTTACCATACTAGGGAATATTGTATTTGGTCTAATAATATATTTGTACATGAAATGGTCAAGGCTCGAGTTCAAAGCGGTTTCATCGTTTTTAATATATGGAGTCGTTTTTATTGTTTTGGGAAATGGTTTAGGCTGGAGAGTGGCTAAGTTAATGGAGGTATTTCCTCTATCGTTAGGTCCCATCATTTTCATATTAGGTTGCTTCTTACTGCTTTGTCCAATAATGATTACCCCTAAATTAATTCCAAAAACATTGTACTACTGGATTTTGACTGCAAGCATGGTGGCGATTTTCTCAACAATCCATTCTTCAATTCACATTATTCATTATTTGGATGTAGATATAAGTTTTGTTATTACCAATATTATTGCTATTATTTATGTTTACTTAATGTTTTATCTTTTCCTGAGGCATCTCAGATCTGCAATGAAGTTAGAACGAGAGAAACCGAGCGATGACAAAGTACCTGGTCTTCTGGAAGTTTTTGCTAGACCTCAACACGTTACTGAAGAAGAAGTATCGATATCCAAGGAAAAGAAGGTCTGCTTGGTGTGCAAGGGAAAATTGGGAGGATTTAACAGGTATATTTACATGTGTCCTGACTGTAATGCGTTTTACTGCGAAAAATGTTCTAAAGCGTTAAGCAACTTGGAAAACGCGTGTTGGGCGTGCAATTCTCCCATCGACCCATCAAAACCAGTGAAACCGTTTGAGAAAGAGAAAGAAGAAGATATAAAAGTGGAAGAAGGCGTTCCAAAAAAAAGGATTCCGAGCTCAAGCAGTAATTTTTTTTATGTCTTTTAAATCCTAATTAGGCATTTTTATAAAAGATTTCATACCTCCCGAGAATATCGTGGCAATGTTTGAAGCAATTCAGGAATATAATCAAAAATTATAGTTTGGCTCCTATTTAGCATTAATGCAAAAAAAAAAAAGGAGAATTTAATAATAATAATAACAAGTAACTTTACTTTAATAGAAATTGACTAAATTTGATAGAAATGAGAAGTAAGAACGCAATAGGAGATATTATTATTAATACTTAATAATATTAAGTATTCGAACAAAAATATTAAAATCAAAATATAAATTAAATTCGTGACTAATTAATGTTATATCCAAAAAGAAATAATTTTCGTCAATATATTGACTTATCGGGCTTTTGGAACTTTCGATTTGACTTTGATGATGTAGGTTTATCATCCAAATGGAACGCTGGCTTTAATAATGGCGTGCCAATAGCTGTCCCAGCCAGTTGGAACGATCAATTTGCTGAAAACCGAGATTTTTTAGGTTCTGCCTGGTATCAGACTAATTTTAGCCTTCCATGGGCTTGGACGGGACGCAAAATTTTTTTACGATTTAATTCAGTTAATTATTTGGCAGATACATGGTTAAACGGTGAACTACTTGGTCAACATGAGGGAGGTCATCTACCTTTTGAATTCGACATCACATCTAAAATAAAACCAGAAGAAAATAATCTTATTGTGCGTGTTGATGGAAGTCTGGCTAAAGACCGAGTGCCGCCAGGTGGGGGGCCGTTATTTTATCCCAGCACGAATTTTGACTTTTTCCCCTTTTGCGGCATTCAACGACCCGTTTTACTTCATGCAGTCCCAAAAGATGGTATTAAAGATTTGACAGTTAAAACTTCTATTGAGGGCGATTTGGGGAAGGTACATGTAAATCTCGAACGAATGGCTGGAAGTGTTGCGATAGCTCGATTTATATTGAGCGGTCATGGATATCAAACTTCTTCTGAAGTGTCGGCAAGTGGTGAAATAGTTGAGGCAGATTTAAATGTGCCTAACGCAGCTTTGTGGTCTCCGAATTCTCCAAATTTGTACGATTTAAGGGCAGAGCTCTCTCAAGACGGAAAAATATTTGACGCTTACACATTAAGTGTAGGCATTCGAACGATTGAAGTTAAAGGAGAACAATTATTGTTAAATGGAAAACCGATAATTTTAACGGGATTCGGCCGGCACATAGATTTTCCAATAACAGGACGCGGTTTTGTCCCAGCTGTAATCATAAAGGATTATTCTTTAATGAAGTGGATTGGTGCCAATTCTTTTCGAACTTCTCATTACCCATATTCTGAACAGATGATGGACTTAGCAGATCGTCTTGGCATTCTAATCATTGACGAGACGCCAGCAGTTGGACTCACTTTTAGTAGCGATTGTGTCGACCGCCATCTCAAACTTTGTCAACAATATGTCGAAGAACTCATTGGCCGCGATAAGAATCATCCTAGCGTGATAATGTGGAGCTTAGCAAACGAACCTTCCAGACGTAGAGAAGCTAAAGCGTTTTTCCGTCAACTATATGATAAAGCTAAGGAACTTGACCCAACAAGACCCGTTACCGTAGTTAGCATGCTAGGTATTGGAGAAAAAGCGTTTGAGTTCTGTGAAGTAGCTTGTTTGAATCGTTATAATGGTTGGTATACAGAACAAGGGAGGATTAATGATGGAGTGGCGAGTCTCTCAAAGGAATTAGACAAGTTATACAAAAGATTTTCAAAACCTATTATCTTATCTGAATTTGGGGCAGATACAATTCCTGGTTTGCACGCACAACCGCCAGAAATGTTTAGCGAAGAATATCAAGTAGAATTTATAAAAAGATATATAGAGTTGTTGAATAGTAAGCACTATATTGTCGGACAACACATTTGGAACATGTGTGACTTCAAAACTCCGCAAGGTATCATGCGACCTAAAGGCATGAACCATAAAGGCGTATTTACCCGGGATCGCCGTCCAAAAATGGCAGCCCATTTACTTCGCAAGCTTTGGAGTGGAAAAGATATATTTTAAATAAGATATTAACGTAAATTTTTAATTTTTCGATTATATTTCTATTTTTTTGTTAAAGAATAACTTTTAAATTCTTAAAAAATTAAATTCCTTTAGCTTTTTAAAACAAAACATTAATGAGAATGACGTCATGAAATACTTAGAAGGAAAACAAGCCCTAATAACGGGTGGAGGGCGTGGTATAGGAAGGGCCATAGCTCTTGAATTTGCGAAAAATGGTGCTAATATCGCCATTTCAGCTTTAGAAAAAGAGGAGTTGGATAAAACTGAAGAAGATATTAAAAAATATGGCGTTAAATGTATTTCTATACCGGTGGACCTTTCTAATATTGAAGGTGTTAAGAAATGCGCCGCTCAATATTTTGAAAATTTCGAATGGTGTGACATACTTATCAACAATGCGGGCATGAGCCATTATTCTACGGTTGTTGAGTATCCCTTAGAAAAGGCAGTACAACTATTTCATCTAAACTTAATTACACCTTACGCCCTTACAAAATTAATCCTTCCAAAAATGATTGAGCGAGGAAGCGGGAACATAATCATGTTATCTTCCGTTCAAGGCACGATGTTTTTTAATCCTAAAAAAGTAGCTTATTCCACTACTAAGGCAGGAATAGCCGTCATGGGCAAGTGCATGCAAGCTGAGTTGAGACATCACAATATAAGAGTGAACGTGATCATGCCCGGTGCGTATGATACTAAAATCGTTCAAGAAAACGTCGCGCTTGGACAAATAAATCCCGAGGCAATGCCGCCTGAAAAAATTGCTCCTATATTTTTATTTCTCGCAAGCGATATTTCTAAAAGACGATATAAAGGAAGATATATCGAAGAAATGTTAATTCGTGAACTTTTACCCAAAGTTAAAACTGAGATAAAAGGAAACGATTGGGACATCAAGGACCTGACAAGAGCCATGAAAGGCAAAGTGACAAAAGGATTATATAGAATATTAGTGAAAGATAAAGAATTAATTGATTTTATGCTAAAATACAAGAATTAACTTTTTCAATTTCCATTTTTTTAACAATTTCATCCATTTAACAACAATATTAATGCCCACATTAGAGCAAAACTAATAATAATTGTTAAATTGGCTATCATGCTTATTATTTTTTGATCGTATTCAAATTCTACAGAAAAAGGAATAACTGCCAATCCAACGGGTAATACCAGTGAGATTAATACGATCATTCGAAATAAGTGGTCAAACTGCTCAAATGGCAATAAAAAGAATAATAAAAGTCCGATAACTAATCCAACTGAATAACGAGCTATTAAGACTTTTAAAATTATTCCCCATTGCGATTTTTCAAACTTGAAATTCAGATAAATTCCAAGCAAGAGTAACGTTAATGCTGAGTTTGCCCTTGATAAAATATCTAATAAATCAGAAATAAAGATGGGTATTACAAGGTCCGAAAAGTTGATAATAATAGCAACAACATAGCTCATCAATGGAGCAGATTTTAATAAACGCATGGCGACAAATTTAAGATCTATTTTAACATCGTTCGCATCCACGCTTGGAGAATAAATTGAACCGACGAGATAGCAAAGCACAAATATGGTAAAAGCATTTCCAGCGTCAATAAGTGCCATGTTTTGCAATCCTGCTTCGCCAAATACGCCTTCTATTAACGGAAACGAAAAGTTAGCAACATTGAATCCAATTAAGGTCATCAAAATGATCCCTTTTTTCTCCCTTGGATAATTTCTGGAGATAATTAGACCAATTATTAACATGATGAATCCAAAAATTATATTCACTATTGGCAATAAAACGAGAGCCAACTTAAATTCAATAGCGCTCGTTATTTTGAGAATCAGTGCCGGTAAAGTAATATTAAATATAATTTTAGCAATTACCTTACCATTTTCTTCGGTTATTATTTTTAACTTTTTAACAATATAACCAATTACTATAATGGTTAAAGAAAGGAGGAAAATATAGTTTACATCAGCCATCTTTTACAGCTTTCTCTCAATTTTTTCATCGCATTAAGATACATGTTAATGGTAATGATAATTTATTAAAGCATTATATTTTTATTGAAGATAAGGAAAAAAAAGTTCAAAAAGATTTACACAAGATTTAGAGAATTACTTCGCATTAAAAGTCTCAAATACAAATAATCCTCTTCTAAAAGCTAAATTCGCTGATATTGTATGGCAAGAAGCAAACGAAGAAAATGCTGAATATGCGTCTCAAGCAGCAAGAGGATATTTAGAGATGGTAGATTTATTCTTTGATATAGAAAATTATAATTACCTCACGAAGATCCTCGTTCCCTCTTTATATTTATCGATTGTATCTGATAATGAGGAAATTTTGGAAAGTTGTAATAAAAAATTGGAGGAAACGATCAAGAAATTAATTGATATTAATATAATTCGATGGACTTATGATTTATTAAAAGGAGTAATCAATAATTATGGAAAAACTAAAGAAATGATTGATAGAGACAACCTGGTAAAATATCTTGAAGTTGGGATTGAATTCTACGGAGAAAGAGATTTTTATTGGAAAAATAAGTTCTTAGAACTTGCCAAAAAATTTTAGACTAAATCATTAAAAGATGGTACTTCCATAATTTTAAATTTTTTTTATGCGAGAATAATGACATCTACTAACAGATATATATAAAAAAAAATGATTCCACAAAATTATAAAAAAAAAGAAAAAGAAAACATTAATATTGCTTCAATCAATAGACAACTTGTTCGATCTGTTCAAATAGAGCGAGACTTTCCTTTCGACGGCGTTCTTCACCACATCGCGAGAATTTACCAATCCGCGAAAGTTGGCGGCGGAAGAGGGCTTCAAGACCTTTTGCTTGATCTGGTAATGAACTGCGCTAAGCGAGATCGGGATCTTCTTGCAGATATCGAGATAAATTGGGGTTTTCGCGTCCATTTTAATCATGGTCAAGATCATCACGACCCCCGTAACGACGCCTTCCGTCGTGTTTTTCAAGGAGTTCCAGAAAGCGCCAAACACCGCCTTGGAACCGTCGAGAAATTCTTGCCCGAGTCTAAAATGCTCTACCACCGCTTTTATATCGTTTTCGACTATGGTTCTCCTGTCTCTACCCAAGTACCTCGGGTAAAACGGTGTCAAATGCTTCAGGTTGCTCTTAAATTCCTTGTAATCGAGCTCGTTGGCGTTAACAAATCGATGGGCGGTCACGCCGATGCACTTCGCTTTAAGAAACATGAACAGCGTTGCGGGCGCTAGCAACTCGGCGCTCCTGTATTTCGAAGAGGGTTTTTGCTTGTTCCGGATCTTGAAAGCCATGTTGCAATATTGGGGCTTAAAACTTGAAACTTGACGCCTTGGCAAGTTGACCTTAGAAACCATCGAATCGTAGGCCTTAGAAAAGGTTTCAAAGGGACGCATCGTGAGCCTTCTTTCGAGATCGTAGCCTTTTAACTGGCACTTAGCGCTGCAATAAACGTGATGATCGGCGAAAGGAGTGAAAACAACGCCACATTTACTATATTTACACGGTCTTTTTGGACCGTTTTTATAATGTGTTTTTGAACTAGACATCATTTTAGTGTCATCATTGTTGTTTAAAAAAGACTTGAAATTGAAGTATTTAAAGAAAAAATTGCACCACTGATTTACAATAAGACAAAGTATTTACTTAAAGAAGAGTACATAAAACGAGCTGTGGGAAAGAGTATTAATTAAAAAAAAAACATAATTATTTTTGACACAAATAATCTCTATTAATAAAAACAAGACAAAATTAGAAATTAACTTAAGAATCAAAAAAATGTGAGGCTCGGCGCGCCTCACGAAAGATTTAACTCAACAAGTCTTCGATGCCGTCGAGTTTTTTCAGCAACCACTTCTTAAAGCTGGAAAATTCGCTTACGGGCGGAACAACGGCAGGTTTTGTTTTGATTCTTTTGGGTTTCTTGCGATTGGCGCTTTTTCCCTTGGCAACCGGCTGGGATTTTGAATCAACAAAGATTTCTTCCTTAAACCCGAGCTTTTCGAGGGTAACTTTGAAGTCTCTCTTGTCGTCAGCGCTCAACTCGTAGTTACTGTTGTTCATTTGCACCCATTCGAGCAGGAAATCCACGGGTATTCCCTCCTTCCAATGACGGAATCTTAGATAAACGTATAACTCTTTAGGGTTGTAAAGTTGCTCCAAGGCGAGATTGCTGGGGTTTACTTTTCTCGAGCGATAATCGTGCAAGGTCTGAACGAACTCTCTTCCGATGAACTTGTTCTGACTCATTATTAAATTGTACTCCCCCAGAAACGAGTCCTTCCTTTCAGGATCGACGGGCTGAAGCTTGATTTTCTTGCTCCTTTCCTTTTCTTGAACCGCGAAACGAGCGCGACGGGATATGTCGGGGACTTCCACCTTAAAATAAAGCTTGACGAAGTTCAGTATCTTTTTCCAGTGCTTTGGGTCGTACTCCTTTAGAATCTCAGCTATCGCCGATTCGTTGGGGCTCTCGTTGATTTGCTCGAAGATTCTGGTGGCCACTATCTTGATTCTCTGCACTTTATCGAGCAAGACGGTCTCGCTTTCGGAAGAAGAAATCAATTGCTTTTCAAACTCTAAATCGGACTCTGAAAGCTGAAAGTTCAAGAACGCCCCGTTTTTCTTGTTGTAAAACAAAAAATCGCTCCCGTTGGCGATGGTCCGCAGGTCGGCGTTCGAATTGAGCACGCACCGAACGTTTTCCATGCTCATTATTTCCTTTACCTTATCTTCGTCTAGGTTGTAAACGAAGTAAAGCGTTGGCTTTTGCGAGTAAGAATTGTTGGCTTCAAGCTCGAGGAATCCCTTCAGGTCGTGAATGGCGGTGGATTCTAAATCTACAATGTTGTAACCCACCGTGAACAGCTCTAAATGCTTCAAGTGTTTCAAATCCATGTGAGGGAACACCACCACGTTTTTTTGTTGAAAGAATAGAGCGTTAAGAAATTCCGGTTTTACGAAATCTGACCCTGTATCCACTCGCGATCACCCTAAAATTTTTTTTTATTACACGATTTCAACGAGATTTTCAACGAACGGCAAGAACACCACGGCGAGCAGTTCTTTAAAGCAAGGCACGACGTTTTTTCCTTCCAGCGCCACGGCAGGGAAAAGAACTTTCGAACCGTCAGAATGCACCTCGCCGCTTGGTAGGTCGAGCGCCTTTTTAAAGTCCTTCACGGAAATGGCGTTCTCCAAGTCTCTCTTGTTGAGTTGCACGACGTGAGGGACCCTTTTATTGCTCGTGAAACTCAAGAGCTCCCTGAAACTGTGCTTGTTTTCCTCCAATTTTTCGGGGCTCGAATCGGCAACGAATACCACGCCGTCAGCGCCATCCAACACGTATTCTCGCGTAGCAAGAAACCTTTCTTGTCCGGTACAAGTCACGATTTCGACGACGATCGAATAAGCTCTCTTGCTTACCGTGAGCTTGAACATGAAACAAGCAGAGTCGCTCCACAAGGTCCTTCCGTCGGTGGTCGATATGGAAAAAACCCTG
>JAUXAJ010000371.1 GCA_030620005.1 Promethearchaeota archaeon
GAAATGTCCTTCGTTTTCTTTTCGAAAAATGAGAGCGGACTCTAATACTTGGAAAAAATATACTCTCCTTCGTTATAAAGACCGCTGGTCGCGTTTCTCCAGCTATTGATGCCGTTGTTTAGGCTCTCGTCCCGCAAATCGAAAGTGATTGAAGCTTCGAAAACAATGAGTATTCTCGGGATAATAATGCCTAACTTAAAACATTCTTTAGTTAACAATTGAAAGAATTCGAATAACGCTTCGGAAGGAATTCTTTTCAATACATAACTCATATCTCTTAAAATCATTAAAAAGTTATTTAAAACAAGAAACTTAAAAAAGAGTAAGAAATTAAAAACTTAAAAAAAATAAATAAATAAATGCTTAAATATAAGCCAATTCGAACCATTTTTTTAAATTTATTAAAAATATCTTTCTCAATAAAGTAAACAGAAATTTAAAGAGTAATTATAAAATCTTAACTTTAACAAATCTTTAAGAAATTTCTTGAGTTGCTAACTTAAAATAATTGTTTAACCTTTTTTATGATTTTGAATCGTAAGAATATATTTAAATCGATGGTGATTATAAATTATAGAATTATGTCGGAATAAAAGAGTTCTAGATTTAATTAAAAATTTAATAGAAATTAATAACTTAGTAACTCAAGAATTTACATTATTTCATTTGATAAATTTAAAAACTTTTTTTAAAATTATGAAAAAAAATAGAGTAGGCCTTATTTTTTCTGAAAAGTTTAATCCAATATGATTTTAGATCTACACACCCATTAAGACCTTTAAGTTCTATTATACATATTTAAGTTCTTTCTTCAATGATCATTTAACTTATTGCAACATGTATTTATAAATTGATTGTACTTTTGAATATTTAATTCAATGTTGGAATTCAAATTAATTTAAAAGAAATTACTATTTATCTTAAGATTCTTTAGTTAATTTAATATTAGATTAGATTTTGAAAACATGGTAATGGCAATAAGGAACGTGAGCCTCATTTTTTCTGATAAGTTCAACCAATATAATTTTGGATCTACACACCCATTAAGACCCGAGCGACTTTTACTTACTTATAGCCTTTTTGAAAAGTTAGGATTACTAACAAATAAGATTCTTGAAATTTTTGCGCCTCGATTGTGTACTGAAGAAGAATTAGAGAGAGTTCACTCTGCTGATTATATTAAGGTAGTAAAAGCTTTAAGCGAAAACCCTGATGATAGGACAATTCAACCTTATCTATACGGTTTAGGTCCAGGAGATAACCCGATCTTTAAAGGCATGTACGAAGCTTCTGCTTTCGTATGTGGAGCAAGTTTATTGGCTGCAGAAAAAGTTTGGCAAGAAGAAAATATCGTTGTTGCTTTTAATCCATCAGGAGGACTTCATCATGCCATGGAGAGTAAAGCATCTGGTTTTTGTATTTTCAACGATATCGCTGTTGCCATAAAACATCTCAAAAATTTAGATGAAAAGATAAGAATAGCTTATTTAGATATTGATTGTCATCACGGCGATGGTGTTCAGTGGTTATTTTACGAGGACCCTGATGTTTTAACGATTTCATTTCATGAAGATGGAAGGTTTCTCTTTCCAGGAACGGGACATATCAACGAGCTAGGGAAGGGAAAAGGGAAAGGATTTTCTCTCAATTTTCCGCTATTACCAGGAACAAGCAATAAAATGTACTTGAAATTATTTCGATCTACAGTGCCAAAAATATTAGAAACATACAAGCCAGACATATTAATCACGCAACTTGGAGTCGATACTCATTTTAACGACCCTTTAACACAGATGGGGCTTTCAATATCAGTATACAAGGATATAGCACAAACCATGAAGACGTGCGCAAAAGATTACTGTCAAAATAGATGGCTCGCGTTAGGAGGCGGGGGTTATTTAATGACGGTTGTGCCTAGAGCGTGGACATTATTTTTTGCAAAAATGCTTGATAAAGAATTGGATAACAGGCTACCGGAAAGTTGGATAAAGGAAGTTAAAGATAAAGTCCCTTACGAAGACACTCCCTATTTATTATGGGATCGTGGCGATAAAATTCAGGTTCAGCTACTTTCTAATCCTGAACTTGCAAAAAAAATGATTGATTACACTAATTCTTTAATAGAATTATGCGAAGATAAATATCTTCCCAATTTAACTTGATTCGCTCAATTTTATTGTAGAGAAAGCATTAAAATCAAGGATTTCTCATGTTGTTTTATTTATTCGCTAAAAGTCTCGGACCAAGTAATAATATATTCTCTGGCAGTGTATTTAGGTAATAAATGAGTCCGTTTTTGTTTGATCGAGTCGAAAATGATTTTTCTTTTTTTTCATATGAAAAAAAGTATAAATATGATCGTGATCAATAGATGATTAACACAAAAAAATCGGAATGCATGAAAAAAATATATTCTTATATCAATCAACGTGAAGGCTTATTTGCGTTGGTTAAATACCTCAATCCTTAACCCTAATTGGCATCCAAAGGAAAAAAAACTGCGGTTCGCGGCCAAGGAGAATTATTAGATAAAAACATCTTCTCTTTTGATTTTTAGTATCATGCTTCCCGATTTTTGCTCTCTTCTTTTTTACTTTTCAATATCATATCATTCAAAATCTGACAATCTACAGATTCATTTCAACAAGAAAATTAAAATTAATGAAAATCATTTTTCAATTGAATTTTAATCATTATAATATAATAACATTTTAAAGATATATTCTTAAATCTAAATAAGAATAAACGAAAATTGTTTAACAAATGAGTCTAGAAAAAATTGAGCGAATTAGATCGCACGAAAAATTCAATGAAATTGAAGCTCTCTTCATAATTAAACCTCAAAATGTTCTTTATACCCTTGGCTTTAAATTTGAAACCGGTGTTTTAATCATTATCCCCGCTAAAGACCACAAAACTCTTGAAGATCGAGTTTTATTATTTCTAAATGAACTAGAACATGAGCAAGCAAAAAAAATAATTGAAACTGATAGAGAACTTTCTAGCATTATTGAATTGCGCGTAATTCCTCCTGGACGTCCAACTTTCGTTAAAAAAGCCATGAGAAAAATAAAATTTAATTCTATCGGATTTGAAGATGATTTCGTTTCTGTAAGAAAATATAACGAATGGAAGCAAAAGTTTTCGATTCCTAATTTTATTGGTTGTTCAGAAATCATTACTAAAGCTAGAATTATAAAGACCGAAACTGAGATTGAGAGATTAAAAAAGGCTGCGGAATTAGGGGATATGGGGTTTAGAGCGATTTTAGAATCAATCGAAAAAGGGAAGAGCGAAAAACAATTGGTAGCAGAGGCAGAATATAAAATGCGAGAAGCAGGATCAGATGGAACATCTTTTGACACCATTTTAGCTTCTGGTAAAAGAACGGCATATCCCCACGTAAAAACCTCAGATAGGAAAATTAAGGACGGAGATATAGTGCTCGTGGACATTGGTGCGAGATATAAGGGCTATTGCTCTGATATGACGAGAACCTTTATTTATGGAAAAAAAACACCAGAAAAAGTAAATTTAATCAACTTGGTAAATAACGGGCAACAACACCTATTAGATTTCGTTAAAGCCGGGGTGAAGAGCAGAGAGATAGATAAAATAGCAAGAGATTTTTTTATAGAGAAAGGAAGAGAATGGGGGTCTGGAT
>JAUXAJ010000144.1 GCA_030620005.1 Promethearchaeota archaeon
AGTCAGAGTGTGGTAAAAGTCAAGTTTAAAGACTGTTATTTTCTTTCCATCCATCTCACGAATTTCGGTTGAAAGGTAAGGATTGTTTTTTAAATCGGAAATGTCCAATAAATTCCTTACTCAAACTATACATCCAGATGTGATTTTATATGATTTTTTTACAGATATAATAATTTTAATTGAAGAAGAATCAAAATTAGATAAATCTGTATTATATAAGAAAGAAGCAATACAATCTATCATAAAAGCTTTTGAGCCTCTTTTTTTAGGAACCGAAAATATTGTATTTCAATATTTAGCACGAACCATTAGTTCAGGTATAGAAAAACTAGATAAAATTCCTAACATTATCCCCCAAAAGGATTTTTTAGATATATTATCTAATATTTTTAGTGAAGAACTGTTAAAAGTTGACATTTTTGGTAAGGATGAAATTAAAGACAATCTTAGGAAATGTATTGATATCATCATAGGTAAAATCAATTTAATGTTTTAAATGAAAGAAACTTAATAATATATTTAATCTTGTTATTTAACTTTCTTAATTCTTCCAAATATCTAATACAGATTACTTGCATTATAATCTTCGCATTTTACATTATAATCTAAACAAAATTATAATCTAAACAAAATGCCTTATAATAATCGTAGTAAGAGACAAAATAATGGACAGCGTTTTTAGGGAATAATTCTTTAAACTCGTTATATAATTGTGGTTACAACGTTTTGTTAGGCGCCATTATTAAAGTGGGTTTTTGAACTTTTTGAATAATGTTAGCGATTGTAAAGCTTTTTCCAGTTCCAGTTGCTCCGAGCAAAGTTTGGAATATTTTTCCATTATTTATTTTTTTAACTAAAGTAGCAATTGCTTTGGGCTGATCTCCACTAGGTTCATAATTAGATACTAATTTAAATACAGGATTCATGTAGGCATGGATATAAAGTTATTTTAATTATGAATAAGAGAAAAACATGTTCTTTTTATAACGAAGTCTCTATGATATTTCAATAAATTATCGTTTAATTTTTTTATTATTTGAAATAAAAGAAATATAAGGAATAGGATTTTTTATTTTATTCCATGAAAAATCCCAATTTAACCTTTTTCTACTGATTGTTATTAAATTTTTAATGAATCCAGGATTTCCTTTACTATAAATTATGATGAATCTATTACGGTTACTAAATGAATATCCTCAGCACCTTCTATGGTACGTGCCAAAATCTTTAATATATCATCCACCTCAATAACGGAACCAATATAATCAGAAACGGATTCGGGAGATGCGTTTAAATCAATTGACACGATTAATGAACCTCCTCCATTTTCAATGATGATACTACCATTTAAATCAAAATCAGCTAAAGGAATATAAGTGTTGTTAATGTAAATTGAATCTAAAGTGACGTCTAAAACACCATTATTAACAATTTTTATTGTCAATTCATTAGGATCGATATCTGCTGTTGTTCCGGAGTCGTCTATTGATATATCATGTAATTCCGAGTTCACTACTGCGGTAAAGGTTTCGGCAGCTTGTGCTGAGGAATAGGTCGTAACTTCTACAAATAGTTCATTCGAGATATTAATTCTCAAATTAGGAATATTAAAGGAAATAATTGCACACTCTTGAATACCTAGCGTATCATCTCCATAAATGAAATTTACGTCATTAATAGGCACTGTATTAGAAACATTAAGAATTACATTTTTTAGTATTACTTCCTCATCACCCGTATTTTTTATTAGTAGTGTTCCTGTTTCGTTCGCTGCGATATATGATGTTAAATAATTTTGAGCGTTTTTAATAATTTGAATATCCGGTTTATCCTTGATGGTGTGTATGAAACCTACATCAGAAGCCACTGTATCTCCATTGAAACTCCCCGTAACTGTTATTAGAATCTTGTCATTTACATCAAAAAGATCTGATTCTGAAGTTTCCATGATTATGGTATCTTCTTCGCCAGGTCTTAATACGAACTCGCTATAAATCTTATTCCACGATTCCGTTTCGTTTAAATAGACCGAATCTATTCCGAACACAGTATCGCCTGTATTTTTTACATTAATTTCAAGCCTAGTAATACCGTTATCGTATGCATACGCATGAGTTTTACTCAAACTGATAGGTATATTATTCCTTGAGTAATCAATTCCCGCTGCGATTAATTCTGGAGATTTAATTCTAGCTTCATCTAGAATTGACATTTTAAAATTAATATCATTAGACGAAAAGATGGTCCGATCACTGATTCCATTTGAAGTAACAACCCCAATTGTATTATATGTCCCATACGGATAAAAAGTAGCGTTTACTTCAGGTAAATGAACAAATGCTTTTTCTCCTGGTTGTAGTATGGGAGAACCGCTTATATATTCGGCAGTACTAGCGTTTAATTTGTTATTCTCCGAATTAAAATAAAATTCTTTCAATAATTCAATAGAATTCCCCGTATTTTCCACTTCTATGTACAAGTCAGCAATATCTTCACTAATTTGCTCAACTTTACTATTCTCTCTATTAATTTTAATATTCCCTTCTCCAGATCTGGATACAAAGAATTCACTTGTCTGACTCGTGAAGGTATATGTTTTTCCTTCAATTGCGTCTGCCTTGGCCGTTACCGACACATTTACAACATCATTATAACTAAAATCAACAGAAGGAAATTTAACCCACGCAATATCTTCAACACCCACCCCCAATTCATTGTTAATTCTTCCTTTTCCCAAGGTAAAGTTATATGCCTTGCCATTAAGTTTTACATCTTCGATTTGCAAATCTCGTGTTCCCGTATTTTCCAAGTTAAAGGTACCATATCCACTGTCGTATACTTTTGCGTTTTTTATTGAAAAACTGGAGTCTAAAGCTGTATAATCAAGTTTATAAAGCTTTATTAATCCAGTTCTTGAAAAATAGGCCTTGTTGAATACCTTAAAGTCATACGCTCCATTATCAGGTATGTGGGACTTCCATGTATTGCCGTAATCGTCCTTTCTTTGATTAATTTGAGTCGCGTAATGACCTTTTACGGTATTAGGTCCAAATAAAGAAGGATCAGTATATTCTCCATAAAACATCAACCTTACTAATTGACTTTCAAACCATTTATCTCGATATAATCCAGTTGAACTATTGACATATTCACTCTCATCAAAAACTGAATTTTCAGCCCAATTATCTTCTTCCATGCCCCAATTTTTGTATCTATTATAATTATCATTGCAAATTCTTAACATCCATTGCCATTTACCTTCATCACCGTGGAATCCATCGAGTAAAAACCCGAAATATATTAAAACATAGTCCGCTCTTAAATGATTAAGAATTTTAGCGCTATAAATCTCGTTAGTTTGCATTAGCGCCATGCCTGTCAGACCTATTCTCGTATTATTTACAGTGGCATTATCGTTTACTGTAGTCACATTTCCTATTGGAGTTAACCAATATCCGTAATCCCACCAACTCACGACGACATCCGTTCCTTTTAAATTATATTTCATCCACGTTAGAGTTTCTTCCCAATCATGAAACTGAACTCCCGGAACGATTTGACTATATGACAATTGATTTATAGAAATATCAGTTGCATGGATTACTTGAACCATGCACAAAAAGCCAACGATAAAATACACAGTAAGTACTTCTGAAGTGCCTACGGGTTGCTTTATTTGTCTTCTTCTCTTCCTTTGTATTCTATCCTTTCCTTCTCCAACAAAACTACCGTAAATTTTTAAAACATTTGCTAATCCATAGGCACCAACCAGGCATGCTGCTGGAGAAAATAATAATATTATTCTAATCATGCTTCCGGTAAAATAAAAAATTGTTAATAAAAACACAATTAGTAATACATCTGTTATGGTTGACCTTCTAAAACAAAAAAATATTCCAAGTGGTAAGAGTAAAAACGGGATTAATGTATTGTAATAAAATACTCCCCATGCGCTTGGCATGTGCTCAGCAACTGATTCTGTGAGATGTAGCGAGCTACGAGTCATGGGACTTAGAACGCTTTTAATTCTTCCCCCAAAACCAAAAGGAATCATATCTGGATTTACCCATATGATTATGGCAAGCGCCACTGCTGTTGGAATCATGAGCCATTTGATAGAACTTAATAAACCATCATAAAATCTAGGATATTCGTGCTTTTTAGTATATATCAAATGAAAAATTATCAAAACAATTGTAAAGAGAAAAATTCCTCCTACTTCAACACTACTAAATAGAGCTTGATGACCAAAATTATAATATAAAGAAAAAATAAGTAATCCCGTCCCTTGTACACCAGCATAACCAATCAACACGTTAGCATCATATTTATTCATTAAAATAATTACTCCACATACAATAGGTAATAATAAATAAACATATTGATAACCATTCCAACTCAAGCTTAAATAACCTAGGAATAACCCTCCCATTATTGAATGTAGAATTTTCCCCGTTTTTACTGCCTTTAAAAAAAATACAAACGCCATCAATACAGCAAAAACTCCTATCGTTTCGTTATCGAAAAAGCCCGCACACGTCCTTTGTATGTGGCCCGTGTTAAAAGCCAAGAAGAAGGCGGCCAATAGACCGCATCTCCTATCTAAGACTTCTTTTCCAAAGAAATACATTGCCAGAACCGTCAAGCCTCCCATGAATGGTGGAAAGAAATAACAAACCTGGTAAATTGAGATTGGAAGTCCGATGAAATTTAATACATTGTAGATGATAACGACAGAAAAAGTGAGACCTGGGCGCAAGCTGAAACGGTCGTATCCATCTGGATACCAAGACTTAAAATCATGCCAATTGAAGTAATCATAAAGGGAATGTTCGCTTAAATAAACTGCATTGTAGTATTGGATCCATGGATCGAAAGCCTTAATTATTATTAGCCCTCTCACGACAGGTGTTAGCCGAATCATTATACTCAAGATTAAAATTAAAGAAATAGCCGTAAAAAATAACATATTTTGAGTTTTCACGGATACTGAAACTCGGATTCGATCTCGAAAGTTTTTCAAGGATTCGGAAATTTTACCCATTGCTTAATTCTTTTAAATTGTTCTATTTAAAAAAACTTAATATAATTTAGAATATTAAAAACCTTCTTCCCATTAAAATGTTTTTTTTTATTAGAAAATTGAGTTAAGTTGTTATAAGAGTGTAATTTTTAAATATGCATTACTTAAAAAAAGTAAATTCGAAGAAGTGATTAATAATCATTGAACGAAAATAGATTCCTCTTTAAATTTTATTATGTTGGAGTTAAAAAATTTCACGGGTCTCAAAGACAATCTCAAAGACAAGGGCAAGGCTACCTTACAATAGAAGATTGTATCATACACGCTTTAAAAAAAAGGAATTACATGAATGATAGTAAGCTCTCTGGATTTGAAGTTGCGAGTAGAACAGATAGATTCGTATCAGCCCGATGTAATGTTTTTTCTTTCATTTCAAAGAGAGAACCTTTTTTAATGGAAATTAATAGTGCGTTACCCAAAGAAATAGGAATTTGGGCTCATGCTAAAGTGCCAATAGATTTTTTAGCAAGATCTAACGCCATTTACCGCCATTATAAGTATATCGTTCCTAACAAGTTTGAATGTTCTAATAACAGTTGTTCTATCGATTTTAACTTAATGCATGACGCTTCCAAATCCTTAGAAGGGCGTCACGATTTCTTGAATTTTTCAAAAAAAAGTGAAAAAGAAGTAAAAACCGTAAGAGATATGGATTCAGTTAAAATTAGCATTGATAATGGTTTTATAATATTTGATTTTAAGAGTAGAGCTTTTTTAAGGCAACAAGTTCGCCGAATGGTAAAAAAAATTTTGGAATTAGGAACTGGTGATTTTGAATACCAAAACTTCTTAAAGTTATTTGATACTACAAAATATGTATCTTATGAGCCCGCAAACCCTACAGGATTAATCCTATGGGATATAAAATATAGCAATGCTATTAAATTTAAGGTTGATGTTAAATCCAAAGAAAGAATGGAGAATTATTGTGAACTTCAAGAGATGAGATACAATCTTAAAGCCAAATTATTCAAATTATTAAATCAAGAAGTTTAATCCTGCAATAAAACGATGTTTGCCAATAACGCTTGTAATTGAATTTCTTCTGTTCCACCTTGACTCAAGCGATATTCAAACTCGGCAAGGAGCTTTGAAAGTTCAATTTTTAGATCTTCTGCAATATCAAGATTATATATTTCTCCATGTATATTTCTTATAATATTACGACCAGATAATCCATATTCCTTAATTAAATCATGTAGTAGTTTTATTGATAACTGTAATTGGCCTTCCAAAGCAGTGTGTAAAATTTTTTTTATTTTTTCTGGAGGGACTTCTCCAGCGACTCTAAATACTATTTCTTGATCTACTCTTTTAGAAATTGTACCACACGATTGCAGATAATTTATCGCCCTTCGACAATCTCCTCTAGATACATCAACTAGAGCGTTTAATCCATTAGAAAGAATATTTATCTTCTCTTTTTTTGCAACAAATTTTATTCTCTCTTTAATATCTTCATTGTTTAGAGGTGAAAATCTAAATACTACACATCTCGATTGAATTGGAGGAATTATTTTATTTGAATAATTACAAATTAGTATCATTCGACAGTTCTTGGTGTATTTTTCCATGGTCCTCCGTAAAGCCTGTTGAGCAGGCGCCGTCATGTTATCTGCTTCATCAAGAATTAGGATTTTAAAAGGAATATTTAGTGGTGGCCGAGCTTTAGCAAAATCCTTGATATATGTTCTGATGACATCAATTCCTCGAGCATCGCTAGCATTTAGTTCCAAATACGCGCTGTTTGGTGCCATTTTCTGACCGTATAATTCACGCACCATCGCTAATGCAGAAGTCGTTTTTCCCGTTCCAGCAGGGCCCGCAAAAATCAGATGAGGCATGGATTTCGATTTATCTTTAATAAATTGCTTTAAACGATTAATAATCCCTTTTTGATTTACAACATCATCTAACATTCGGGGGCGATATTTTTCTACCCATGGACGATTTTCCGAGGACATTTTAATATCTTAATATATTCAGATTTTGTATGAATAATAATATGTATAAATAACAATAAATTTTCTTAATTCTTAATTAATATTTATATTCATGAAAAAATAAAGGAGAATAATTTAATGACTGACTTCAATATAAAAAAAATTAAAGCACGGTGGATTTTGGATTCTAGGGGGAATCCTACCGTTGAAGCAGATATAATTACTAATGATGGCTACGCAAGAGCGGCAGTCCCTTCAGGAGCATCAACAGGTGTTTCAGAAGCCCTTGAATTAAGGGATGGAGGGCGAGCATTCATGGGAAAACATGTAACCAAGGCAGTTTCTAATGTAAACGACATTCTTGCAAAAAAACTAATTAATTTTGATGTGAGAGAACAGTCTATTATTGACGAAGAGATGCTTAGGATTGATGGGACCGACAATAAAAGCAACTTAGGAGCAAATGCCATGTTATCTGTTTCTCTAGGAGCTGCAAAATTAGCAGCCCAATTATCAGGGAAGTCTTTATTCGAACATATCCATGAAATAACCTATGGTAAATCGAGAGAAGACTATTTATTACCCTTACCATGTTGTAACGTTATTAATGGAGGAGAACACGCCGGAAACAATCTTGCAATACAAGAATTCATGATACTCCCTGTTGGAGCAAAATCCTTTTCTAACGCAATACAAAATGTAGCAGAAGTTTATCAAACGCTGAAAAAATTATTAGGGAAAAAATATGGTCCATCTGCAATAAATGTAGGCGATGAGGGTGGTTTTGCTCCTAACCTTTCTGAAACTCGAGAAGCTGTTGAAATTACAATCGAAGCAATCGAAGAAGCAGGATTTTTAATGGGCGCTGATTTTGTATTAGGAATCGATGCTGCCGCTAGCGAATTTTATGAAGATGGAACATATAACATTGATGGAAAGAAGTTATCCGAAGAAGAACTTTTACAGTATTATCTTGATCTAATTCATGATTATCCGATAAAATCTATTGAAGATCCTTTTGAAGAAAAGGCATTTAGAGGTTTTGCTAACCTAACGGCTAAAGTTGATAAATCCATTCAAATCGTAAATGATGATATTACGGTTACAAATATTAAAATACTTGAAAGAGCTATCAATGAAAAAGCAGGAAATGCATTGCTACTTAAGGTAAATCAAATAGGATCATTAACTGAAGCAATAAAAGCAGCAAAAATGTCATTTGAGAATGGATATAATGTAATGGTATCACATCGCTCTGGCGAGACTGAAGATCCCTTCATAGCGGACTTGGCAGTAGGGCTATGTTCAGGCCAAATAAAGGCAGGAGCTACTTGTCGGTCTGATAGAAATAGTAAATATAATCAGTTGCTAAGAATTGAAGAGGTTTTAGGAGATAATGCGAGATATCCTAAAAATTTTGGATCTTGGAAGGATTTTCAATAATCAGAATTAAATTTTTTTTTATGTTTTTTCAATTTTTAATAATTCTATAAAGATCAACATCAATATCTTTTGATTTTTGAGAATGAAAATAAAACGATTTTTCAAGTCTCATGTTAAAAGAATAAATATTATCGATTCTCCAATTAAATCTTTTCACGTATTTCGTTAAAAATTTTCTGATTTTTTCCCCGCTTAAATGTATTGAATATACAACATTTGAAAACGAAAATGCTTTTTCTAAAAATATTCTATCTGCCCTTATTGTTTTAATCCCAAATGGTGGATTCATTATGGTGGTTATTTTTAAATTTTTAGGTAAATTCAATTTTGAAACATTAAAATATTTCATGTTGGCACATAAAGGAAAGATAAAATCATTTAAGTTTAGATTTTTAACGTTGATTTGCAATATTTTTAATGCGTTCCAATCTACATCTACGCTAATTACTGAAAATGCTTTTAAAAAAATACTCGCTATTGATAACCTCCCTGTTCCACATCCTAAATCAAATACAAGTTTATTTTCAATATCGTTAAATTCAAAGCCAGCAAAATATGTTATGTCCACAGCACTAATTGCGTCTATGCAATATTGTTCTAATTCCAGTTTAGGACTTTCAAACGATTTTGTATTTTGAATAATAGAAATTAATTTCTTTTTATTAATAGTGAATCGCCTATAATTAATTATGAGTAAATTTATTTATTTTATTTCATATAAATTACTTAGCTAATAAAGAAACTGTAAAATTTAAAAGTTTTCAGTGAAATAATTTTGACAAAATCTGTAGAAAATAATGAAATTGTAATCACCGGACAATTCCTTGGAGTCGTGGAAGAATTTTTACCAGATAAAAATTCAACATATATTAAAGAAGGAAAGATTTATTCCACAAAAACAGGTATTGCATCTATTGATTTCAAAAAAAGAAAGATTGAAATAAGGACTTACCAAGAAAAAGACCGAAAAGTTATATGGATTGGAGATGAAGTTATCGGGATAATCGCCTTTATAAGACAATATTCAGTAGGGCTTAGGCTTTACTCGATTAATCAGAAACTATTATTATCGACGTTATATTTCGGAAATATACATGTCTCCCAAATTTCAAATAAATATGTGGAAAAGATTTCGGAGGCATTTCAAAAAACCGATATAGTTCGCGCTCATGTTATAGAACAAAAAGCTAAAGAATACAGCTTGAGTACAGTAGGGCAAAATCTTGGAGTAATTCACACCGATTGCGTGATGTGTGGAACGCCACTAGATAAAATTGGTTTCAATAAATTGAAATGTGAAAGATGTGGGAACATAGAGAATAGGAAATTGGCAAGTAATTATAGAATAGCAGTGAATGTCCCCCCTGTTTTTTATTAATTAAAAGAAATATTATCATGGATTAAATTTAACGGGTCACAATTGTTGAGAAAATCTGGAAAAAAAATTATTCACTTTTATAACAACAGTGGTTCTTTAAATAATGTAGTTGATTTTCTCGAAAACTTGCAAAAAAAAGTGAATTATATTAACTTAAATATAACCGTAGATGGAAAAAGCATTAAAATCACTTTACATGGTTCGAGGGATCTCCAATACTTAGCATCTGAAAGAATACGAGAGTTAGCTCAACAATTCTTGTCGGTCTAAACTTTAAATGAACCAAAAAACATTTATTTCATGACGAATTAAATCTATTATGTTGCAGAACTGGAGTTACTATAAATGGCACAAAAAAAAAAAAGTAGAACCAGTAGAAGATGAATTGAAAGAATTTGAAGACGATTCTTTAGAAGAAAATAATATTGAAAGTGTTTACCCTAAACTCGAAAAGGATCAAGAAAAAGTTCCAGATGCGTCGAATACTGCTATAGAAGACGATGTAGAAGCGCTTGACGAAGAATTGGGATTTGAACCTGAAGAACCAGAAGTTCCTTATTATAAATACATGAATCTAAGTATAACAAGAGGGACTACCGCAAACGATTATGAACTAATTATTGAAGGTCAATCTCACGGCTTTTGTAATATATTTGTAAAACATCTATTAAAAACTGCCGGAGTAAATATTGCAGCCTATAAAATAACTGGTATAGTACCTCCTCAAGTATTTATTAGACTTGAAGATGGATGTAATATAAAGGATATCTTGCATGAATCAATAAACTCGCTAAGAGAAGAAGTGTTAGAAGTAGAAAAAATATTTAGTAAATTAATGTAATTTATTGCTCGTTTTTTTGTTGTATAAACTTTTTAAAAATTTGAATAATTCAATTCTTAATAATGCCTTACGAATTTTTAATTGAAGATCTTAATAAAAGATTAACTCAAAAAGCAATAGGAACCGATAAGGGCTTAGCTAAAATAGGAGATGGGGTCGTTAATCTAGCGTATTCTACCGCAAAATCTATTTATTTGACTAATACTTCTACAAACAAGATTATTAGAACGGGAAAAAAAGTAAACAAAAAAATTTTAGCTACGGCATTGAAAAATGCACAAATGAAAAATTTCGCTAAAAATAGAGCTGATGCTCACGATCTTGCCAATACAGTAGAGGCAATTGTCGCATATGCTTGGTTTTGTAATAAAATAACGCTGAAAGAAATTATTGATCTTTTAGCCAAAAAATTATCGGGAAACTTATATGTTTACAGAGAAGAAATTGAAAGCGCTATAGAAGCATTTACGAATTTATTGATTCATATTAAAAAATATTTGCCTGAAAACTAAAAAATGAAATAAAATCCAATAACAATAGATTTTTGAAAATTTTTAGATTTTTTGCAACGGTTCTAACAAATTATTATTATTATTTCTTATTAATTTTTTAAAATATACGACCAATTAAATGTGCCATACGAATGCACTCTGGGAGTTTTGAGTCAATACATGTTTTTTGTAATAAGGATTGCGCTTCATTAACTTCAATTCCTATTACATGAAAATAAACTTTTGAAAACCCTCCAGCAGTTTTTATTTCGGTTTTATATAAATTACCCGCTCTAATAATAAACTGTAATTTTCTATAATATACGCTTTTAGGAAATTTATTGTATAATGCTTTTTTCACACCATCAAGGTCTACTTCTCGTTCAGTTACCGCTATTATTGGTTTTTTCGTCTCGTCATATATCTTTTCTAAGTCTACAATGTTGAAGCCTCCAAAAGTTATAGAGTGTAATAGCAAATATTGCACGTGCTTTTCGTTTTGCTTAACAAGTTCAATTAACTTTTCACTTGCATCATCGCCATCGATTTCAATTTCGCTTCTAATTACTTTTACCAATCTTGTCCCTTGACAAATGACACCAATAAGTTGAGTTGTTCTAGTAGTGGAATGTAATTCGAACTTAGCATCGTCAAATCCGACTGTTATAGGATTATCTTTCATGGTTGATGTTACAAGACATTTTTATATATATAATCACATTTCATTTTTTAATCAAGTGCCGGTGGTCTTTCGAAAATATATGTTCATCCTGAAGGAATTAAGGTCAAAGAAGTGGAATTTTTATAGCAAAAAACATGCGTGGACTCGAAATTAACTGAAAGCGTTCGAATTGAAGATATTATTGGCAAGATATTTAAAAAAATATTATAATTTATTAATTAATTTCTATTCATTTCCTGTTCCAATATTGATCTCATTTCATCACGAAGTTCTGGTTTAATGGCAGACATGCCATACGTTTTAATGCCTAATTTTTCTTGAACCTGTTCAGCACTTAAGGCTCCAGGAAGATCTTGCTTGTTTGCTATGGCAATGATTTTAGAACCTAAATTTCGTGAAAATCTCTCGTAAATTTCTTTAGTCTTTTCAACGTTTTCTTTAGTAGAATCACATACCAATACTGCCAAACCAACACCTTTTAAGAAATCTTCCCACATGAATTTAAATCTTTCTTGGCCGCCTAAATCCCAGATGCTAACTCTTGTACTTCCGTTTAAAATAGCCTCATCTATCTCTAACCCAATTGTTGGATTGATT
>JAUXAJ010000219.1 GCA_030620005.1 Promethearchaeota archaeon
CATCCATGTGTCCGTAAAAACTTAAATCCTTATCTTGACCGTAATTTTTAGTTCCGACAAGATTAATTCGAGGACCTTCTAAGCCCGGAGATAATTTTTTATAGCGTTCTTCTGGCACGACTACTTCTTCTAATTCAAATCCTAATTCCTTGAAGTAAGGCGAAATAGCAGTAACATATTCCCTATACGTTTTTCCAGGGGGATGCGTGGTGTCAATATTGATGAGCGTGCTCATTATATCCATCACTTTTTCGCGGGATAAATCGCTCACTTCCTTGTAGATAGCATCTAAATCAACCATTTTTACTTTCACTAAAAATAATTAAAAGAATTAAAAATAATAATTTTAAAAGATTCATCTCTTTTAACTTTTCACGAATTTGAGCAACTTTTTCAGGCTTTAAATCCCCCCATTTCCAAAAGATAAAAGTGGTAATGAACACGAGGATTGCTTTTTCAGGACAAGCTAGCACGCACCGGTGGGTTTTTCCTGTGATAGCAAGAGATTGATAAATAAGCTAAGAATAAGTCTGTAATAAAATTTCTTTTTTTATAAATAAATAAATTAGAAAATAATTAAGTAATAAAAAAAATACCTTTTCCTCTAAAAAAGTTAAAAAATTCTTATCCTTTGGTAAATTTTTTAAAATATCAAAATCAAGCAAAAAAAAAACAAAAAAAATGTCAGAAGCTAAGTATAAGAAGGTTGCCAGCGTTGTTAGTAGTGCTGGTGGAACTCCTATCCCGGTTACGGATACTTTAATCGAGCTTCTAAAGTTTGTCATAGATGAAGAAGATCTAGATTTCATTATGGCGTTTAGAAGAAAGCGTTCTCAAACGATGGAACAATTACTGCAAAGTAGCAAGATGTCAGAGGCAGAAATCTTAAAAAAAGTTGAAAAATTAGCAAAAAAAGGTGTAGTTTTCAATCAACCAAATCGTCAAGGCTTAATGGTTTATCGTTTGTTGCCATTATTTAACGTGGGTATATTTGAATACATGTTCATGAAAAAACTTGAATATACTGAGGAAAATAAAAAAATTGCTAGTTTATTTGTAAAACTTTTCGACGATCTTTCTGTTTTTATACAAAAGAATTACGATACGGTCATAAACATACTATTAAAGGCACTTCCTATTGATCGCACGGTTCCCGTTTTAATAAATAAGGAAACCGGGAAAGAAATCATTGTTAACGAGGAGTTGGAAGTACCAATTGAACAAATAGTACCTACTCAAAAAGTCGAAGACCTCATAAAGAAGTTCGATGATATAGCTGTGGGTTACTGTTTCTGTCGGCACCATAAAGATATGATAGGGCAACCTTGTGAAATGAATGGCCCTCGGGAAAATTGTTTTACTTTCGGAAAAAGCGCCCGCTTCACATCGTCAAACGGTTTTTCCAGACTAGTATCGAAAGAAGAAGCTCTAAAAATTATGAAAGAAGCAGAAGAAGCAGGATTAATTCATAAAGCATATCATCCAAATTTTGACGTAAATAAAGACGAGACTAGCATATGTAATTGCTGTAAATGCTGTTGTGGTCAATCTGCTCAAAACTTAATTGGGCCAACGATCAATGCCACTAACTTTACATCAAAAATTAACCAAGAATTGTGCGTTGGATGTGGCACGTGCGTTGAACACTGTCATCACGAAGTGATTGAATTAAACGCCGATGGTAAGGCTGAAAAAACGGGAGAATATTGCATTGGATGTGGAGTATGTGCTTATTTCTGCCCTGAAAACGCTATTACACTAGTGGAAGATAAAAGAATTGTTAGGATCCCTCCTCCACGCCGTAAATAAATATGTCAAATGATAATAAGGAAGAAATATTCGAGTTGATATTTAAAGGGGTTTCATTAATTTTGAAGGTAAATTTAACGAGAATTCTTATCTTATAGATGGAAACTTGTATGGGACAAAAGGAGGTCTTGCCCTTTATGTAATTGAAAACAATGGAAAAAGAATGTTGGTAGATGCATCTGGAATGATAATGGCAAGAAATGTTATTGGCAAACTAAAAGAATTTGGTTTATATCCAATCCATAAAATACTATTAACACATTCACATTTTGACCATATTCATGGAGTTGAAAGACTAAAGAAATTAATGAAAGACACTAAAATTGATGTGTTAGCGTCGGATTCATTTAAAATATTAAAAACTTGCGAAATATTCTAAAAATGAAGGTTAAAGCAATCACAAAACAAGAGATTAGAACGATTCACCGGGCTTCTCTTGAAATACTTGAAAAAGTTGGTGTATTTGTCCCACATGACGAAATACTCTCTAAATTCATTGATAGGGGGGCAAATGTCATTCTTAAAGAAAAACGAGTGAGAATTCCAGAAGAAATGGTTATGGAACTACTATCAAAAGCTGGTAAGAAATTCACGATCTACGGGCGCGATATTGCGAAAAAAGCAGAGTTTGGAGTTGGAAAAAGAAATTACAACACTAGCGGAGGAGAAGCTTTTTGGATTGATAATATTGGCGATGAGCGGCGTTATGCAACGCTTGATGATGTTGCGACAGCCGTTAGGTTTGCTGATGCTTTGGAGCAAATTAACATTCCCGGCGCAATGTCAGATCCACACGAGATTTCCGCGAACTGGCGATGCGTGGAAGTTGCGTTTGAAATGATAAAAAATACAACCAAGCCAATAATGTTTTGGTTTTATGATAGAGCCTCAACAAAATATCTGGTGGATCTTATCGTTGCTCTAAGGGGAGACGAGAAAGAAGCAACGGAATATCCAATGTTCTTTCCATTATTTGAACCCGTAAGTCCCTTGAGCTTTCCTTTCAATGGTATTGATCTTATATTTGAAACAGCGAAGCTTAACTTGCCGGTTCCAATCGGACCCATGGCTCAAATGGGCATGTCTGCTCCTGCGACAATTGCCGGAACATTGGCTCAAGAAAACGCCGAAATCTTGGCGGGAATATGCATAACTCAACTCATTCGTGAAGGGATACCAGTTTGTTACGGTGGAATATGCCACGCTTTTGACATGCGTAACGGACGAATGATTTTTAGTGGTCCCGAACAAGCGATCTTTAGCGTTGCCATGGCCCAAATGGGAAAATATTATGGCCTTCCAGTTTATATTAATGTTGGGCTAACCGATTCCAAGCGACCCGATGCTCAGGCAGGTCTTGAATGTGCGTTAACATTAGCCATGGGGGCTGCCACTGGAGCGGATATTTTTGGACACATGGGAATCTCCGGAATGGATCAGGCGAGTTCCTTGGATATTTTAGTAATGCAATCAGAAATCATTTCCTATGTAGAAAGCGTTAATAGAGAAATTTTATTTAATGACGATACTCTTGCGATTGACATCATTGAGAAATCAGGTCCAAAAGGATCCTTTATTGATAAATCACACACGGCAAGGCATTTCAGAAAAGAACTGTGGTTTCCAACCCTTTTAAATAGAGAAAATTATAATACTTGGAAAGACAAGGGAGCTTCTAGCATGGAAAAACGCTGCCGTGAACGCAAGGAAGAAATATTAGCTAAGCATCAACCAGAACCGCTTGCGGGCGACATCTACAATGATCTTGAAAGTATAGTTCAGACTGCTAAACGCACCCTTTAACGACGTCATCCTATTTCTAACTATTAATAACTTCTTTAGCACGAGAAATGTCGTTAGTTATTATTCCATCAACTCCCATTCTAATTAATTTTTTCATTCTTAGCTTAACATCAACGGTCCACGGATATACTTTAATGTCGTGAGCGTGAGCGTGATCAACGAATTGTTGGTCTACAAGAGAGTATAACGGATTAATTGCGTGAAAGTCGTTTTCAATAACAAATTCAATCATCTTCTTCTTCTGTTCCCATGAAACTTTACTTCTATATTCTGTTGGTTCTAAAGAAGCAATTTTCAATTTTGGTTCGATCTTTTGAAATTCTATGAGTTCGTCGTGTAAAAAGGATGATATTAAGGTTGAGTCAACGATATTCGCTTCTCTGAGAATTGTCACTATTTTTTCAGCAATTCCTTCAGCTTTTACTTCGCAGTTTAGTTCAATCTTTCCTCTGGTTATTTTAATCAATTCGTTTAGAGTTGGGATCTTTTCTCCTTCACCACAATCAAGTTTCTTCAACTCTTCTAAAGACATCTCCTTAATTACTCCTTTATAACCTGTAGTTCTGAAAGTATCGTCGTCATGCATTATGACAATCTTCCCATCCTTGGATTCAAGAACATCAAATTAGATGGAATCCGCCCCTAATTCAATGGCTTTTTTAAATGCCTTTATTGTATTTTCTGGTGCAATTTTGCTAGCACCACGATGACCAATTATCAATATTTTACCTTTCAAGATCAAGACTTTCCTTTAACCAGTTTATTGAGTGCTTCAACATCATCGGTTATGATTCCATCTATTCCCCAATTAATAAACTCCTTCATCATCTCTACGTCGTTAACGGTCCACGCGTTTACTTTAAGATTATTATCGTGCGCATGCTCAATTAGCTCTTGATTAACCAGGTTATATTCTGGGTGTATTGCGTAAAAGCCTTTATTAACGGCCTTATTAACGATTTTTTTTCGATCTTCCCAGGTAATTTCTCTTCCTAATATTACAGGTTCTATTGCCCCAAGTTTTAATTTAGGTTCAATTCTTTGGATTTTTACCAATTTAGTGTGATTAAAACAAGATATAATGGAAGACTGAATTAATTCGTTTTTCTTTAATAAGGATACTAACTGCTTTTCCAAACCTCTTACCTTTATTTCAACTTGTAATCCTATTTTCCCTCTTGAAATTTCTATTAACTCTTTTAATGTGGGGATCTTCTCACCTTCACCGGCGTCTAAAGCTTTTAATTCTTCCAGAGACATTTCCTTTATCAGTCCTTCATGACCAGTGATTCTATACGTGTCAACATCGTGCATGATGACGATTTCACCATCTTTAGATAAATGTATGTCGAATTCTATGTAATCAGCCTTTAAATCAATTGCTTTCTGAAACGCTTTTAACGTGTTTTCTGGCGCATTTTTGCTAGCACCTTTATGTCCAATTATTAAAAAGTTCCTTTTATTATCGCTCGAAATACTTATCACCTATAGCTTACTCAAGTTAAAAGTAATAAATACTAATTAATTAACAATTTATTAATAGTTTTTTAAAATTTGTGGTCAATTTTAATAAATGAAATATATTTAAACAATAAGAAATTAAATTTTACCATGACTGAACAATTTGCTGATATTAATGGATTAAAGATATGCTACGAAACTCAAGGGGAAGGAGAACCAATAATATTAGTTCATGGCTTTGGCGCTAAAAAAGAAGCTTGGGTCGCCCAATTTGGACCTTTAAGTGAGAAATTTAAGGTAATTAAATTCGATAATCGTGGTGCTGGTAAATCCGATAGACCTGACGATCCCTACACGATGGAGGTTTTTGCAGATGATATCAAGGGCTTAATGGATCATCTTCAAATAGAAAAGGCCCACATCGTTGGATGGTCCTTAGGTGGAATGATTGTCCAAAATTTTGTATTAATGTATCCAGAACGCGTAAATAAAGTAATATTGATAAATACTAACTATGGTTTTCCTGATGAAAAGGGACCAGAAGTATATAAAGAAATGCGGCTTAAAGATTTAAAAGTATTAAAGGAAGATCCAGAAAAGGCGTTTTGGGATGGTGTTGTTACAAGTTATCATCGAAGTTTTAGAAAACAAATGGAAGCGGACCCAAAAAAGAAATTTTATGGTCTTTGGTCCGTAGAAGATTTAATTAAAGATAGTACCTTAAATCCATCTACCCTTCAAGACATAGAAGCTCAAGCGGGAGCGCTTAACACGCATCACACCTTTGAGAGATTAGGGGAAATTAAAAACGAAACTTTATTAATTACTGCTTCACACGATAGATTAACGCCTAAATCTTGCATGGCCGAAATGCAAGAAAAAATTCCAAATAGCACATTAAAAATTATTGATAAAGCTGGACACAGTTCACCAAAGTCAAGAGCACCTGAAGTAAACAAGATTATTCTTGAGTTTTTGCAGAAATAAAGGAAGAAAGTAAAAAGTAAAAAAAATACTTATTATTCTTTTTTTTTTTAAAGAATTTTTGGTTTTTCAGGAGGGTTTCCAAGCATTTCCATCATCATCTGCTGGAAATTGTCGAAATGTCCTGGCAATGTTTTATTAACGTAAAAAGCTTCAGCAGCCTTTAATTTGACTTTCTGACCAATGCCAGCTGCCATGCCGTGCAATAACCTTTTAGCATATTTCGAGAGTTTTTTTAGTTCTTCTGGACTAACATTAGCTGGGTCGATATTCGGCGCAAACATGTTAGCTAAGAGCGTTAATGTCGCTTCAAATTTTAAGGCCGCCTCTGCTTTTGTTTCAAGAGTGGAAACGATGTCAACAAAACAGTTTGGTTCGTGACCAAGCAATCCCATGAACCACACTTCAGAACAAGCGTATGGTTCAACGCCTTCTTCAATTTGCTCGGGATAAAGCAAGGGAAAAGCAGCAAAAGCGGCTGCTTCAGATGCCATTCGTCCAACAATCACGTGATCGGGATGGACTTCATAAGGTGCCCATGGATCAAATGTAATTACTCGATCTGCTTTTAACTTCCTAACATGATACACGAGTTTTTTTCTCAGTTCTGCACCTGGAATGAATCCAGCATCTGGATAATCCAGCATCAAGGTTTCTTTTACTCCAATCATGTCGTTTGCAGCTCTGAGCTCTTTCTCTCGCATTTTAGCAACCATCTCTTTTGTTAGATCAGTTCTTAACGTCCCCACTTCACCACTCGTGCAGCATAGAGCGTGGATATTGTGGCCCTCCTTTGCCCATTTGGCTATTGTTCCCGCGCAAAAAAGAGATAAATCGTCTGGATGAGCGAAAATTGCAACAATATTCAATGATTTTGATTCCAGTATAATCACCTTTTTTTTCACTTGATTTTAAAACTAGTTAAAGTTAATCGTTTTACTTAAAAAATATTACCTTTTTCTTAAAAATGAAACTAATCTTTGAAAAGTAATCTTTATATACACTCATGTTTAATCATTCTTTAATAAAGATTTCAAAATTTTAAAGAAAAAAGGAATTAACGAAAAAAAGTGAAAAATGAATGAATGAAACAAGTGAACAATTATCTTATAAAGAACCCTCACTCCTCAATACAATTTCTTACGGCTCCGCCGGTTTCTGGAGCATGTTAGCGTATGGAGTATTTAATGCATATCTAATGTTCTTTTACGAGAGTGTTGTTGGTTTAAATATAGTTTATATATTTTGGGCGATGCTCATCTTCACAGCCTGGGATGCTATTAATGATCCGCTGATTGGCTTTCTTACAGATCGAATAACGAAATATACAAGAAAGGTGGGAAAACGCTTCATTTGGATAGTTATTGGCATAATCCCCGCAAACTTTGTCCTTGTTCTCGCATTTATGCCCCCCGCAGGTAATCCCGCGACAGATCCACTACTTTTTTTTGGGTGGATTGTATTTACAACTGTCTTATTCGATTCTCTTTACACACTCTGTTTTGTCAATGTAGAAGCACTTTTTCCTGACAAATTTCGGACTGACAGAGCTCGTAGAAGGGCTAGAGGTTGGGGTACCCCTCTTTCCATGATAGCTTTGCCTATTGCTAGTATAGTCCCTCCAATAATCCTTGGCGTTTTTGGCGGATCGACCGTTCAAGCAGCTTATATACCGATGATATTGCTTATGGTTACCACAATATTTCCGATTGCTCTATTAATGCTCCCTGGAATGCGTGAGAATAAAGAAATGATTGAGAGATATTATATAAGTGAAGAGAAGCGCGAAAGCTTTGTTGATGCCTTAAAGTCAACCTTAAAACAGAAAAGCTTTGTGTATTATATTATTTTGTTTTTTGGATTTCAACTGGTGACAGGGTCTTTAACAGCTTCTATACCTTATGCTGCCAATTATTTGACACCAGGACCACCATTCGGCATTGAGCTTAATATGATACTTTTATTCGCGATGTTTTTAAATGGTGCTATTATATCGGTTCCCATTTGGATAAAGATCGCGAAAAAAGTTAAAAACAATAGGAAAATGGCGATAATTGGTGGGGTTTGTTTGGTAGTAGGAGATTTTCTTATCCCATTACATATATCTATATTCGATGCTATGATATACATGTTTATCTTAGGATTTACTATGGGAAATTTCTGGGCTTTATTTACAATATACTTCTCAGATGTTCTTGACGAGAGAGTAATAATAACAAAATCACCGAACAGGGGTACTGCTGTTGGCGTTTCAGCATTCCTTTCTCGATTTGCTCGAGCTGCTCAAATTGGTATATTTACACTTGTGCATGTGCTTACTGGTTTTGTTGAAGGTGCGCCACCACACACCCAATCTCTTGATGCGCAATTCGGTATTCGTTTGCATATGGGTATTATCCCTGCAATAGTCTTAGCAATTTGCGTTTTGATATATTGGAAGTTTTATCCCATTACACCGCAAGTATGGATGCAAAATAAACAAAAGCTCAAAGAAATGGGATTTTAATTAAAAAATAAATTTTAATTCTTCTTTTTTTTTAAAATTTTGTCATAATTTTGAAAGAATGTGCTTTAATCTTGCGTATATTTTGTTAATTGCCAGACTGGCCGCTGATTCCGGGGCATAATCTACAACAGGTTCTGCGTAAGACATTGCTTCCGGTATAGACAGGTCGAAGTTAATGCTCCCTAAAATTTCATGACTCGATTTTTTAATGTATTTGTTTAATTGCTTTTGAGATGCGCTTTTTAAATCTGCTTTATTAATCACAATCCCGAAAGGTATGTTAAACTAATTAACCATCTCAATTGCTCGTTTCATATCGTGCAATCCTGATGGTGTTGGCTCTGTTATTGCAACTATATAGTCTAA
>JAUXAJ010000092.1 GCA_030620005.1 Promethearchaeota archaeon
TGGATAAACAACGACCTTACACTAAAAGAAAGAACGTGGACTTGCTTAGAATGTGGCGCGACACACGATAGAGATGTAAATGCTTCACTTAATCTGAGAAAAGAAGGAATGAAAATCTTAAAAGAAGAAAAACTTATCACGATCATTAGCAATAATGGTAACCCTACCGTTGGGATGACGGGAAGTCACGCCTTTGGAGATAATGTAAGACCTAAAGAGATTCTCGCGAATATCTTTCGGCAGTTGTCGATGAATGAGGAAACGATCTCCGAGAGGAAGGAATCTCCTTCCTTTAGGAAGGAGTAGTTCAATATGAGATAATACTGCTCATTTTTTATCCAAGATGATTTGGTACCTTTAAGTATTTATCTTCAAATTCAAAAAAGAAAATACGAGCGAATTAGTCTACTATTGAACCGCAAGTAGGGCATGTTAATTTCCCCCTTACCGTGTTCCCACATATTTTGCAGAGTGTAAGAGTTCTTTTCTTCTTTGGAGGTCTTAAAGAAGTAATTGAGAGCGTTGAAGATTCAACTGGCTTAACTGGCTCAGTCGATTGATTAACAATGATTTCTGAATTTGGATCGGGCACGGTTCCGCTTGTTTTAATCTCAATTTCTCTACTAAAAAATCCCGTTTTTATTTTTTTCGTTATCGTGGTGGTAGACTCGAGCTTTTGTTCTTGAACATCAACACTACTTTTTTCTTTTATTTTTACTCTCAGTTTTTCAGGATCAAGCTCCTCAATTTTTTCTGTTAATTCTTCTTCGTAAATTTCTTGGACGTATTCATCGTCTAATTTTAATAGAGTCTCGCACTGAGGGCATCTAAAGATGTGTTTAAATCCAATATTGTTTGAAATGGCGTATTTGCTAGCGCAACATTGATGAAATTTAGCACTGCAGTTATAACACTTGTGTATTTCATCTGAATACATGTCGCAAATTGGACAAACATCTTGCTGGCACATGTCGCAAATCTCTTCTTCCCCTGAATCAAGAGAAATTAAATCTACAGCAAGCTTTTCGTAAAAAATTTTATCTTCGTCAAAAATCTCGCTTCCTTCTTCAACTCCAAGAATGATGTTAAATTCTTGCTTGCCTTTAACTAACGAGCTAATGATATCTCCAAATTGAGCATCCTGGCAAAAGAAAAGGCCTCCCTGCGTTTCGCTTGTAATAGTTTTTAATTTAATGTTGTCTTCGTAAAAGTCCTCATCACCAATTCGGATTACATCAATATAAGTATGAAACTTTTTTGCTTTAATTATCAAGTCGTAAGCAGCATTATAATAATCTTCAGATCTTACGCTTGGAGTATCCGAGATAATTATTACTCTGTAAATTTTGCTGATTTCTCTTGATTTAGCAAAAATATATGCTAAAATCTCAAATAAACCATTTTCAAGATAACTATGGGATTTCTCTCTCGAATTCCAACCATCTTCAATAATTTTTATAATTGAATCGGCATCGTTTTTATCGTAAATATTTATAGGATTATCTTCTGTTTGGAAAATAACCACGCCATAAGAGCTCAAAGCATTAAAAACTTTTTTTTTTTCTATAAATTCTTTAATTCCTTCTGTTAAAGTGCTTTTTTTCAAAGAATCCGTGATTAAATCGATATAAAATATTATTTCCTCAGGTTTTACCGGAGATTTCTCTTCTCTCAAATTAACATGCACCATCCTCCCTAAGCTAAAAACCGATTGTTTTGAAAAGAATTATAATAATTATAATTGTTAATAAAAAATTTAAATAAATTGCGAAATATATTTATAAAAATAATAGTCTACTTATTTAATTTTATTCAATACATTTTATTGTATAAATTTTATTGTATAAATTTTATTCAAAGCCTTGACCCACATTTCGAACATATTTTTTGTTCAGGGTCCGTAGCATGCGCACCACAAATTTCGCAGATTGTTAATTTTTGCTTCTTCTTTCTTTGGGCAGAAGGGGTCCAATATTTCTGTTCTTCTTCTTTTACTTTTGATTTTAATTTGGAAGACATATTAGAGGTCCTATCGTAAATTATTTTGTCTCCAACTCTTTTAATGGTATATACTTTACCAAAAAAACCACCTACCCTCACTTTTGATACTGAATCGTCAGAAGGGGCACTTGGGGCGATTTTTTCCTTCTTGGGACCTTCGTGATATTCATGAGTTTCTTCAATAGGTACTGATGGAGATGGTTGAACATCCACTACTTCTATTATCGTTGGTTCCCCCTCCAAATCCTCATCAATTTCAAGATATTCGCTAATAGAGCCTGCTTGAGTCTCATGTTCAGATATTCCAACGATTTCTTCTTGATCTATTTGGAGTAAAAGGTCACATTTTGGACATCGGAAAATATGGGGTATCCCAATATTGTTATTGATCGTGTAATTAGTTACACAGCATTTATGGAAAGCTGCACCACATTCCTCACAAAATTGGGGAATATCAAAAGCATCTACGCATACTGGACAAATCTCTTCGCTGCAGAAATGACAAGTTATTCCTTCTTTATTAGCTGGCTTATTTATTAATTCCTTTGCTAATTTATTATAAAACAAGTAATCATCCTTACTTATTTCTATCTCAGCAGGCCCGTCAATAAAGGTACTTACTAACTGTTTACTTTTAACTAATTTTTTTAGAATACTATCAAACTCTTTTTTATCTTTAACATAGAAAATACCTCCCTTAGTGTCGCTTGCTAAAATGTTTAATTTCACATCGTCTTTGAAAAAGCGATCGCCTTCACTAGCAACGCGAATAATATCTATAAAAGTCGGAAAAGAACGGATTTTAGAAACTAAATTAAACAAAGCATCTTGATATTCTTCAGCAAGATCACTTGGTGTGTCTGATAGAACTATAATTCTATTCTTTTTTGATGTTTTTCTAACGGTTTCAGCCACGTATGAAAAGATATAGAACAATCCATTCTCAAAGTAAGATTTCTTTCTTGCTCGAAATTTCCAATTTTCTTCAATTGCATTCGTGATAATCTCTGATTCCTTCTTATCCGTAATAAAAATTGGCTCTCCTTCTTCTCGAAAAATTAAAAGAGAATAATGACCTTTTAGGTTTGTCTTGTTTTTTTCCTTTATATAAAAAGTAATTCCTTTTATTATATCTTTTTTTTTTAAAAGGTCCCTTGTTAAATCTAAGTAGAAAAAGCAATCCTCATGAGACATGATCTTGCACACTCTTTTTAAAATTGTCTATTTAATAAGAAAGAAATTCTTAATATAATTTTTCTTATCACATATTCTATTTAATAAGAAGGAAATTCTTAATATAATTTTTCTTATCACAACTTCTTTAAGTTGTTGAAGCGAAGCGCGTCTAGCTCTTCTTCAGTGAAGTCGTACAAATACCCTCCGTCAACGAGGTAGTTCATGACTGGCGAATACCCGCTGTTGAATCTTAACGCGACCTCATTCTTAAATGCTTTAGCTCCCATCGAGTCACCAATATCACTTAGTCTTCTCAACAATGGAAACGAAATGTTCGAGTGCATCAATCTAGTGTCGCAACTGTAATCAATCCACGCTTGCATGTTAGAACAATGTGCAAAAAACTCGGTTTGTGAGTCGACCAAAGTCTTATTGAAATGGTTCTCAGTTGATAACGTTTCTTTGGCTTCGTCGATGGCGAATTCCTTTTTAGCGAAAAAAATAATAAGAAGACCTAAAAAATCCTTACTCCTTTTTCTTTTAACAATCGTTCTATTTCCTCTATAAGGCGTATCCCACGTCTCCATAATTCTTTAAGCGAAAATAGTTTTAATATTGATCTTGGAATATATAAATTTTTGCTTACATCTGTAATGCTATCGACAAAAAAATGACGCCGAAAGGCGAATGTTTCCCATTGAAAATTTGAAAAAATGCCACAAATCAGAAAAAAATAAATTCGAATTTAATAATATAATACTAAAAAAAAAAGTTTTTATGGGAAATTGTTTTTATAGGTAATTATCATCATAAAATTCCGATCATAAAAAAAAGAATTCTAAAATATATCAAAAACAAAATGTAAATATAAGAAATAATGAAAGATTTTTTAGAAAAATTACATATTTCAAAGACAGCAATTTCAATTTATCTTCAATGCTTTGGGAAATCACCTTTAACATATTATGAGATACATTCATCAACTCCTAATCTAAATCAAAATGAATTTGCTAGAGCATTAGAAGAACTTGTTAATGTGGAATTATTTGTAAGAGTAGAACCTCAAGACCCCGAATCTCTTTTACATTTTTGGGCAATACCTCCATTTAAACCAATTCTTAACTATTACAATAATATAAATAACAAAAAGTCTGATATAATTCAACAAATACTTGAATTTATTGAAAAATCACTCAAACAAACTCTTCAGGAAAATACAGAGATTGAAATGAACACTTTATATGACCAATTCATGGAAATGAAAGAGGATATTGAAGAAGATAACCTCATTCAAAAACAAGAAGTAGAAGATATTGTTGAATCAACAAAAGAATTGGATGATATTAAAAAACATCTTTCTACTCTCCAAGATAAAGTTAAAATTACGGTTAGTTCAAAATTTGCCAATTTATTAGGAGTCATTGAACAGAGTAAGAACAACATCATCGAAAAAGTCCAATCCATAAAAATTAAAAAAGTAGAAGAAGAGTTAACTACATTTGTTGAAGAAGAACTCAAAACGAAGATCGATCAATTAATCGAAGAGTTTACCTCTAAATTGAACGACATTATTGATGATGTATTTAACGAACATGGAAAACCAATAAATGACATAACTAATGTAGCTCTTCAAGGCAGAAACGATTATAAATTGTTATTTTTGTCAGGTATGAGCAATTTCGAAGTAAAACTGAAAAATATTCACGATTCAATAAAATTTAATAAATCTAACTTTGATAAGGGATTAAAAAATTTAGGAAATGCAATTATGGAGAATATTAAAACAAATATTCAAAATTCGATCGATCAAATTTCAAGTTTGAATACACCTATTGAAAATGGAATAAAACAAAGTTTTCAAAAAATTAAGGAAAAGAAGCCCGAATTAAATAACCTCTGGCTAATTAATAGTAAAACAAAATTAAAAGAAGAAATATTAAGTATTATCGGAAATTCAAAAATAGATTTACAAGTTGTCGTTCCTAAATTAGAGTAAATGATATCACTTGAACAATTTCAAAGTATTAATCCTAACCTAAAAATAAAAATAGCTTCCTCAGATCCTCAGACAAATAGTCTAGTGCGAAGCTTCGAAGCAATGAGTAATGTAGAATTTAAAAGTCTTCAAGATAATGAAATAATTGCTATAATGGGCGATAACAAGCATATAGTTGTAGGAATCCTCCAAGAAAGTTCAAGTGAGCCATTAAATAATTGTATTGGGTTCGGAAGTAATTATAAACCTTTGATTAGCATATTTATACCGATATTTAAAAGAATTTGGGCAAGTATTCCTAAAACACCCACTTATCGGCCACATCCTTCAGTCAGCGCCCCACATGTTACAATTAAACAAACTATTTCATCTATGCCTCAACAACCAAAATCACGCATTGATTTTACATCGTCCATTCAACCAAGAGAAGGGGACGAAGTAGGGGATGTCTTGAATAAAAAGTTCAATTCATTGCTAAAACAATTAAATACCATTAATGGAAAAGAATTAGGCAGTGAATTAAAAGACATTGTGGATTTCATATTAGAGACTAAGGGGTACTCTGTTACGTTACACTCTGTAAGGAGTTATATAAATTCATATAAAGCTTCCATTCACCTTCTAACTGACGAAGAAAAAAATAATACCTTCGAAGCAATAGAAAGTTGGAAGCAAAGATTATTTTAATCTATTCCTTTACGGTTTTTTTTTCATTTTTCTCCATATCGCCAATGTTACCATGGGTTTCCAGAAGGTCCCCCTTCGGTTGTCGACAGCACTGTTCATAACCATGCAGAACTGTTTAAACACCGACCGTAGAGTTCAGGACTTGTGGAGCATCCTGAAGTATCCATGCGTTCCACGGCAATATGGCCCCATCAAATACGAGCCGTAGGTTCGCAGATGGTGGCTGAGGCTAATCAACCGGGCTTGAAGGATGTTACTTTCCAAGCCCACCGATCACTTCTTGTCGGTGGTTAGTTGATTTTGATGCCTTTTTATTTTGGAAGTTCTAAAAAATCCATTTAATATGTAAAGAAAAAATAATATAAAACATACTAGAAAGAATATGCTTATAAACAACGACACTTCAGCGGAGGGATTTAAGATGCCAATTATTCCAAAAATTGGATTAAGAGGTGCTAAAACAATGAAGACCACATAAACCAATTTTCCCTTTTCAGCGAATGTAATAAATGTCGTGATATTACACCAAGCAATAAATATCAATATAATAGGAATCATATAAGTTGAAATTGATGGAAAAGGATAGCTTATCCCACCTAGCGCAAAAGAAAAGAAGTAATTCAAGTAAAAGAAAGCTATAAGTAACATGGCGCTTAATGGAGTAGGCACACCCGTGTATCCAGGATCTTCAGATATGTTAAATCTTGCTAATCTCAAAATTGCACCCAAAGCAAAACAAATACATCCAATAACGAGAAAAACATCGTAAATTCCACCAGTTTTAAAAGCTTGAAAAGTTAATATTGATGGAGCAATACCAAAAGTTAAAGCATCGCTAAGAGAATCTAATTCTATACCAATTTTATTCACGGTGCCTGTTTTTCGAGCAACATACCCATCTAATAAATCAGTGCCCAGCGTAATTGAAACCAAGAAAAAACCTAATGATAAGTACTCACGCGTTCCAATTGCCCCACACATGAGGGAAATCACGCCTAAGGTTGTACCAGTTAATGTAATGTAATCCTTTAATTTTAAAAGTTTAGGAATGGTTGACATTTTTTTTTTTTACTTAAAACTAATATCTTGATTTAATTAATATTAATTTAAACCTTATCATATAAAAATACTTTTTTAAAAAAATATTTTTTTAAAAATATTCAAACTCTTTTCTTTTATATTCTTACAATCGTTTCTTATTTCAAGAAAGTTTTAAAGTTTAAACATTTATGAATCTATTGCAATTCAAATTTTTAATTTAGAAAGAAAACAAAAAAATAAAATAAATGAAATTTGTTTTATATTTTAGATAACACAAAATAAAAAAAATAAGTGAAAATATAGATGAATTGTTCAAAATGTGGAGCAAGTCTAAGGTCAGAAAGCCAAAAATTTTGCGAAAAATGTGGTGCGGAAATAAGTAATCTTCCAATACCTCAAGAAAAGGCTCCAGTAAATACACCAATTACTTCTCGTCAGCCCAGTTATAGAAAAGGATCATTATTTGATATAAACCGCAATTACTATATCCTAAAGGAAAAATACTGGGATTGGGGGAGCGGAGTGTCCAGCTTGCGTGCCACGCTGAACCGTAAATATCCTCGATGAGAAGAATCAAATTATTGGTAAAATGCATAGAAAAATTTTTAGCTTGAGAAGAAAAGTAGAACTTTTGGAAGTTGATGGGACGGTAGCAGCAACAATTCACGCAAAAATAATCAGTGCTCGTGGAGCTCAAGATTTAAAGGACCCCAATGGAGTTTTAATTGCCAGAATAAAGAAAAAGATATTATCTTTCTTTAGACCTAAGTTTTTCCTTGAAGATCCTAGCGGTAACCGTTGGTTTGAGGCACAAGGCAAGTTTATGGGCTGGTCTTTTAAAGTAAAAGACCTTTCAACGGGAGATATAATTGCTGAAATCGAAAAGGCAGATCGCTGGCGAGACGTTTTTCTTGGGGGGCTGTTTGATTTCAAGGACACTTACGCACTTAGAATCTTAGATAATGTGACGGATAGACGCATTCTTTTAGGATTTGTTCTTTCAATAGATAATGTTTTACACGATAAAAAATAATAAACCTTTTTTTTCTTTTTAACCTCATTCTTAAGATATAAATTAAAATTTAAATATTTCAAGTATTTATAAAAGATTTAAAAACAATTAACTATCGTTGTAAAAAAATTTTTATAGAGTTAATTTAATATTTTGTTTAAGAATAAATCAATTATTTTATTTAATTTCAAATTGTTTACACTCGAAATATGAATGAAAATTACGATTTTTTCATGGTCTTCGAAATAGACGATGCTGGAGATAAAGTTAGATTAGATGTAACTGAAGAGGAATTCCGTGAAAATAACGGTACAAATGTTTTACATCCCGAACATGTATTGGTGATTGTAAAGGAAGAATTAAGAAGGATTTATATTTGGAAAGGCGCAAAAAGTCCCGTTAGGAAAAGGTTTATAAGTTCAAGAGTTGCTAGTAGCCTTCAAGAAGAATTAGTAAAAGTCGCAGCATTCCATCGATGTAAAATTGTTTCAGTAGACCAAGGTGACGAAGTCGTAGAATTTTTAAGAGCATTCCGTCTTGAATCGATGGATGTTGACGAAAAATTAGCCGACATGAGATATATTCGAAATATTGACAGAGAAAAAATGTTAGATGCGGGTATTATACCTGACGCCCAACAAAAAGTTGTAAAAGTTAAAAAAGAGGAATATTTTTCTCCAGCGCTTCGAGAAATTGAACAATCAAGTGGAACAAAAATTGATGTTTCAGCGGTTACAAAGGTCTCGCCAAGACCTAAAACTGCGCGTGGAGTTGCCCCCACTCAACCTCAGAAAAGCAGATCGTACGTACCATATCCTACAAAATCCTCAGCGGCTCCACGGACCACTCCGGAATTATCGGCGGAACGAATAAAGGAAATCATGGAAAAAATAATAAAAACTAAGGCTCCTGAAAATTATAAAAGGCAAAACTTAATTTTAGGACATACTCTATATGGTGTTGTGTCTAAAAAGGTTGAAGTATTTGGGAAAAGCCACGAGGAAACCGATTGGGAACCGGTGAAAAAGCTACCTTCTGGAATGATTGAATTAGAAAACAAAAGATTAAGAGTTTATCTTGACGAGAACAAAGGAATTGTCGAAGCGATTGAAATATTAGAGAAAATTGGAGCTGAAAGCACGCCTGAAACTAAAAAAACAGCGTCAAAAAAAAAAGTTGCAGATTTTTTTGCTAAAAAACCTGAAAGTTCAGCAAATTACAAATCTTGGACCGTGAAGGATTTAAAAAATTATTGCTCTGAGCACGGAATCGATATACCGTCTAACGCCAAAAAGATAAATATCATAAAAAGTATAAAAGAAGCAGAAGAAAAACCGAAATCTTCAGGAAGAAGGCAATTACCTAAAATTCCTAAGGCGTGATAGAGTTTTTCATGATGACAATTAGCCGTGGAAACCACCGAATTCATTACTTTTTGATATTTAATCATGGTTTTAAAAATGTTCTATAAATTTGCAGATTTTTTAAAACAACTAATAACCGGCAAAAACCATAAAAAAGAAATAATAAATAAAAACTTTTTATAAACTTAATCCTTATCCGATTCGATTCCTCTCCCTTCGGGTTTACCCTTATCTAATTTCTTTTCAGATTCTTTCTTTTTAATCTTTTTTAGACCCTCAATAGCTTCCTTCCTGACCATAGGACTTTGATCTTTTAGCGCTTTAGCTAAAGCTTCCAAAGAATATGGATGGTACAGATCTCCAAGTTCATCCGCAGCTTCCAAGCGCACAGTTTCGTCAGGGTCGTTGAGAAGTACGTACGTTAATACACCTAGAACTTTTTTATCTCCGAAGTTCCCAAGCGTATCTACGGCTTCTTTTCTTACTGAAGCATCAGGATCCGTTGCTGCAGTTATTGCTAATTGTTTTGAAATCTCGTCGGAAGTTCCAATCGGCTCAATTTCGCTTAAATCTACCCCACAATATTTACAAAAGTTGTATGAGATCTTGATAATTTTGCCACACGACGGACATACTCTCTGCGTGTTGAAATCAACGAATTCCCTTTGAGGTGGGGCAGAGGCCATGGGCGCAGGTGAGCCTTCCACGCGATAAGGGTTTCTCTGAGGTTCTGGACGAAAATCTCTATCTTTTCTTCCCATTTTGCATTCTCCTATAAGTAATTTTATTCTAAATAGTTCTAATTCTAATTTATATATAGACTCTATATTATTAAATAATTTGTAGAACGATATTTATTTTCATGAAAAAAGAGTTTGATGAATCATTTCATCTTAATGAGTCGTCCTGAATTAATGAATTTATAAACCTACTCGTGAAATATTTTGCCTCTACTGGAAGGGCACATTTTTCAATTGCAAATGAAAATTCCTCATTTTTTTATTCTTTCTTAAATTCGTCTGGATTTCCACCTTTTTCAAGGTACTCTGAGTATTTCTTTAAACTTATTAAAAAGTTATTTACCGCGTCTAAGATCATCTTATCGTTCTCAATCTTGTCATATTCAGCCCAAAGAATGACTTCAACTTTTGGCTTTATAATAAATCCCATTGAAGTCATTGGTCCTTCGTCCACGGACATAGAAATTCTTTCATTACCACTAGTAGAAGTAATGCTGAAGGTAATATCACCAATTGTTGATTTGTACGTGATATCATCTCCACTTCCGATAACTTTATTTACAACCTTGTTCCATTTGGGCATGTTCGGGATGTCGCTTATGACGCCAAAAATCCTCTTTACGGAAGAATAAATATCTAGTTTTCTTTCTAAACGCACTAATAAATTCATCTCATTTTTTTTTTAATATACTTGATACTTATGTTTAAATTGTATATAAAAATTAGCATTATAATTTCAATAGCAATTGGACTTATTCTGGATGACTTCAATTTGCTCGTTAAAAATGTTAGCATGTGTTAAAAACAATTAAACCCTGAAAAAAAATAAAAATGGAGTTAAATTAAAAGCATGAATCAGGCAATGGTAATATCTTTGTTTAAATATACATCTTGCACGGCGTTGAGGATTTTAATTCCTTCCGGTTTCGACTTTTGAAACGCTTTTCTCCCTAGAATCAACCCCATACCACCCGATCGCTTATTAATCACAGCGGCTGTAACTGCATCTTCAAGATCGTTATCTCCTGATGCCCCTCCTGAATTAATTAATCCTACTCTTCCCATATAACAATTCGCTACCTGATAACGGTTCCATTCGATTGGATGGTCAGTTGCCAATTTTTCATACACGAGTTTATCAGTTTTACCGAAATTTAATTCTAAAAATCCTCTATTTAGCGTAGATAGTTTTTGCTTTATAATATCGGCTTCGATAGTGGCACCAAGGTGGTTTGCTTGGCTCTCTAAATCGTTTGCAGTGTGATAATCCTTTCCATCTTTAATAAATTCTTCAGTATTTCTTAAATAACACCATAGCACGCAGACTAACCCTAATTCATGGGCATACTTAAATGCCTCCGATGTTTCTTGAATCTGGCGTCTAGAATTAGCCGATCCAAAATAAATCGTGGATCCTATAGCGGCCGCCCCTAGATCCCAAGCTTGTTCCACGCTCGCAAACATGGTTTGATCTGATAGCGCGGGTTTTGTAAGTATTTCATTATGGTTTAGCTTTACCAAAAAAGGGATCTTGCGAGCAAATTTGCGCGAAACTGAACCTAAGACTCCAAGGGTCGAAGCTACAGCGTTGCATCCTCCATCTATAGCCAATTTAATAATATTTTCGGGGTCAAAATATGTGGGATTTTTCGCAAAACTTGCTGAACCTGTATGCTCAATTCCTTGATCTACTGGCAATATCGAGAGATAACCCGTTCCGGCCAATCGACCCCGCTGACTAAATAATCGTTCAAAATTGTTTAAAACTAAATTATTTCGGTCTGATTTTTCTACAACTCTTTCTATGAAGTCTGGACCAAGAACATGGATTATGCCTTTAGGAATTCCCGAACACTCGTGATTTAGTAAGTCATCTCCACTAGGTCCTAATAAATTCTTAATTTCTAAAAAATTCATTCTTGTTTTTTCATCTCACATATGTAATAGTTTACAATTTAACTTTAATAAAAAAAATATCAATTCAAATATATAATAGTTTACAATTCGAATTTAAATTGAAATTACTTAACATGTCTCAAAATAATCCTAAAGGCAAAATAGGTTAAAAAAATAAAAATAAAAATAAAAAAACAAGAAAATTAAATTGGTTTTTCAATTTGAGGAATTTCCATTACGACCTCAATAGGAGTCTCTTTTTCCTCTTCCACAATTATTTTCCAATAACTTGTTTGACACATGGTTTTATTCTCCAATCCATCCTTATAATTTTCTATTTTTTAATAATATATTTAATAATATGATATATCTAATAATATGTTAGTATTCAGAATATTTAAATATAATCTTTTTTTTGGCGCCCTTTACACCCATCTTCGTTACATGTGAAAGAAAAAAAAAAGAAAAAAATCGAGAGATCATGCTTTAGTTTTTTCAAATTCAGATTTTTTTTGAATTTCTTCAATTAAAGCTTCTTTTTTGTTTTCGTTAGATACTAATTCTTTAAAATAACTCATTGTACAAATCACTTAAACCCCCCGATTTATTTCAATCTTTTTTATTAAAGTTATTAATCTTGTATTAAATATCGTGTTTTCTATGTCGGAAAACAAAAACTTGGAAATGATTCTTGTGATTAACTTAAATAGACTCTTATATAAATCTGTTTATTAAGAGCTAAATAATATCCTGAATATAAAAAATGACTTTAAATAATAGATTTTCAAATATGAATTAGTGGTTATATAAAATAAGAGTGGGCAAAGAATCACGAAAATAATGAGGTTGTTTTAGTAGATGGGAACTTTTGAGCAAGACAATTATTTTGGCAGGCTCGAGACGCTTTCTCTTGGGGGCGGAGTAAATTTAAAGGACGAACAGAAAGACAACTGGTCTATAATTATTTCTTATTTTGATAAGGTGATTGGGCCACGAATCTTTTTTTGTGACGAGTTAAAAGTTAACGTTGATGTGGGAAGGATACTGGATTTAAACGACAGAGAAGGAGAATTCTTTTTTGCTTTTTCTGATTACATGACCTTGAATTATTTATTCCACATAAGCTCCGAGCTCGCTAGAGGAGGCTTCGAGATAGTGATGATAACTTACTTGATAGGAACAAGTCTAGTAGTTAATGTTTACGACTATTTAAGATCAAAGGTTTCTGTTCTTGAAAGGTATGCAAACGAATTAAAAGAGTTGAAAGATTTTGCTTTTGTTTTAAATAATTTCAACAATGAATCGGATAGATTCCTTCCTAATGAATTTAAAAAACAATTCTTTTTTTTATACGACAAATATTCGAGAGAATTAACCCAAGAATTTATCCAGAAAAAAGACGAAATATGGCACGCTGTAAGGATTAACTGTCCCGATTGTTTGACAGAGAAAAGCGTAGATTTACCTGAGTCTATTTTTAGGCGAAGTGAAAGCGAGGCAATTGTTCTGATCGATGAATATAGGTTTTGTCGTCATTGTTTTGTTGTTTCAATTGGTAGGGATTTCAAGCAAATAGACTCAAGAAAAATTAGCTTCAAGTATAAAGCATTAAAACCTGAAATAGATTTGCAGGACATTGATATAGGCACGATAAAGAAGGGTGTTTCGAAGGAATTGCTCACACTTATTGTTCACGAATGTCTTTTTAAAAGAGAGATTTTGATTTTTGTTCCACGATTAAGAAAACAGTTACAAGACTTTTTAGTTTTTATATTTCAAGATTCGTTTGAGATTGATGTTGTTTTTAAAAGTAAGAGGTCATCAAGAAGAGTAAGTAATTATTACAAGAATCGTGTTTTGATTGATGGAACGAAAAGAGAAACCAGAGAGCATGAATCAATGGCGATTGTAAGAGAGTTTGTGGCGAGATTCTTCGGAGAAAAAGACGAGATAATGTCAATAATCACGCTCAAGGAAAAGATGAACGAGATTTTTTATTTTTCAAAAAGGATTTACGATTATAGTGAGAGAAAGGAAAGTTATATACGCAAGAAAAGTTTAACGAGATACTTGGTAAACAATTTTTACATTCGTATAAAAAAAGATCTTCTTGTTTTTCTGACTAAGATCGTGGAACAGCGTTATGGAATAAAAATAAGATGGTTTGGAGACCGCTTAGCCGAGTATATAGAGCAGTTATGGGGAAATAGATCGAGGGAATTAACCTCATGACCATGAAGAATGGGATTAAGATGTGTGAGGATCTATCCTACTTCTTTTTATTACATATAATTTTTCTAACGCAAGAAAAAGTAAAGATAATGAAGATATTAAAAGCTTTTTTTTGCTTTAGATAAGTTTTAAAAAGCTTAAATTAAGAATACCTTGTTAAAAAAATTTATCAATTTCTCTAAATCTAAGAGGTATTTTCTTGGAATCACAACCAAGTTATTGAAAAGATCTCTATATCATTGAAGTTTATAGAATGTTGTAATACGCACGTGATATGAAAAAAAAGAAAGAATTATTAATCATGCTTAATAAAATTGATAAAAATTAAAAATTTTAGCAGTTTAATTATTTTTATGCAACAATTCAAAAAAATTGCTCAGGATAAATTGGGATTAAACGATATGGAAGCGTTTTGTTATGAACTGCTACTAATTAAAGGTAAACTCACAGCAGGTGAAGTCTGTATTTATGCGGATCTTGATGAAGAAACTGATTATGAAAGAATTAAGGGAATTTTAGACAATTTTGTTGAAAAAGGTCTTGCGCAAAAGCTCCCAAAGGCTAAAGGACTAGTTGATGTTTACGTAGGAATTGCGCCGTTCGAAGGGTTAGTGAAGTATTTGCAAGACTTTAACAAGGAAATGGGTGACCAGAAGAAAAATATTGAAGATTCATTACAAAAACTCAAAAATGAAACTAAAAAGAAACTTTCAGAAGTCCGCACTAATGTTGAAACTGTTATAAAAGACGAGAAGGCTGCTCTTAAAGATAGCGTATCTAAAGCGAATGACAATATTACCAAAGCAGTTGAAAAATCCACCTCTGAACATAACGAGGCACTAAATATATGCAAGCAGAATATCGAAGAATCAATAACCACTACAAAAGAAAGTGTAAAAACCAATATTGAAAATTTTAAGAAAGAAAACGGAGACTCTATTGCTAAATTTAAAGAAGAATCAACGAATCAAGCAAATGAGACAAAGGATACAATTATCAGTAAGTTTGAAGGCTTGGATAAAAATGTAGAAGACTTAATTAACCAAGCAAAAGTTCAATTTTCGACAACTCTAAATACTGCTAAAGATAAATTAATTGCTGACAATAAATCACAGCAAGATAAATCCATAGAAAAATTAAATAATTGGAAGGAAAAAACATTTTCAGAAGTGGATAATTTATCCAAATCCACTGGGGAAAAATTAGATGAAAATTTGAATAATCTAAAAAAAAAGAATTTAGAAAGTGCAAATTCACTTAAAGAAAATATGACCACACAAATAGACACTTTCAAAACCAATCTTGATAATGATATTACCTCAAACCGTGAAAAATTTAGCGAAGCACTCACGAACCTTAGCGAACAGACCGCAACTAATCTAATTAAACTTCAAGATGAACTTTCAATGGCATTAAATAAAGAAAAATCTGCAATAGACGCTACTTTAGAGGAACAAAAGGCGGGTATTAATGAATACTTAACCCAAAAACTTGCCGACCTAAAAAACGGCTTTACCGACCAGATCAATAATCTGGGTTCAGGTCTAAAAGAGTATAAAGAGCAATTTGCGACTAAAGTTCAATCAGTTATTGATTTTGTCAAAGAAAAATTTAAAGAATATGAAGATGCAACCCAAACCCAATTTGATACTATTAAGGGCGAGGTGGAAA
>JAUXAJ010000168.1 GCA_030620005.1 Promethearchaeota archaeon
AATTCTTTAGTTTGCTTGAGAAGCATGAGAATCTCTATATGGATACAGCAATGGTTTATGTACCTGAGAATTTGTATAAAAGATGGAAAATTGACTATGAACCTCCAGGTAAAGAATATTTGTTAAATTATTACGATAGAATACTTTTTGGTAGTGATTTTCCCAATATTCCATTTAAGTATGAATATTGTTCACAAGCATTATTCGACTTAGATCTATCAAAAAAAATATACAATGATATTTTTTATAATAATGCCAAGCGATTATTTAACATTTCACAATAGGTTATTTAAAAGGAAAAAAATTTAAAAATTCTTCACCGTCTCATTTTTTAATTACGATGATTAATATGTTACGAATTATATGCAATCGCGTGTTCCCGGATATTTTAATGATTTTTATTTAAAAGAGAATAAAATAAATTACCGACAATATCAAGACAACATTTTTAAAAGATGTAAGAGCAAAAATTCTCTAGTGGTTTTACCTACGGGCCTAGGAAAAACGATCATAGGAATTTTACTGCTTGCTAATTCTTTAAAGAATTATGAAAAGTCCAAAATACTTGTTCTTGCTCCAACGAGGCCATTAGCTGCTCAACATAGAGATTCCTGCGTGAAATTTCTAAAGGTAGATCAAGAGAGAATTTGCTTGTTAACGGGTAAAATTAACCCTGATAAGAGGGTTCTCCTTTTTAACGAGTCAAGAATTATTATTTCCACTCCTCAAGTGATTAAAAACGATTTAATGAGGGGTAGATACCATTTAAATGAAGTCTCTTTAATTATTTTTGACGAGGCACACAGAACCAAGGGAAACTACGCTTACACCTTTGTCTCTCGCGAATACATTAACGATTGTTCGGACCCTTTGATTTTAGGATTAACCGCTTCGCCAGGTAAAAATTATCTTAACATTCAAGAATTATGCGACAACCTATATATTGAGAATATAGTCTTTAAAACTTACGATGACGAAGATGTTAAGGATTATATATGTGAAATAGGTATTTTTTTAGAAAGAGTAGAATTACCAATAAAAATCCTTGAAATAAGCGAAGTTTGGAATCATCTATTTAAAAAATACCTGAGATTCTTTATTGATAGGGGCTTAATTAATCGTTTTAAAAATTATTATTCAAAATTGGACTTCTTAAGGATAGCGCACGATTTAACCTTTTCCTTGAGGTATATTAAAGACCAAGATGAAGACGAATTGGATGATAGTTTTCTTGACCAATTGTTTTACCAAAATCCAAGAATTATTGATGTTGTTAAGGATAAAAAACTTAACATTCATTCAATTTTCTCTTACTGCTCAAGTTGCATTTCCCTCCTTCATGGTAAGGATCTTTTGGAAACTCAAGATATTTCGCTATTTAAATCGTTCATGGAAAGAATAAAATTTAAAGCTGAACAAGAGATACTTTCTGCTAAAAGAATTTATAATTCTGATCACTTTAATTTAATAAATTCCGTTATAGAAAAAGAAGGTATCTCTGAATTATCCCATCCTAAACTTGAAAAATTAATTTCTATTATTGACGAAGAATTGGACTTATTTCAGAATAACAAAATATTAATCTTCACGCAATATCGTGAAATGGCAGAGTTGTTGAAAAATAAATTGAGGACTAAATATTTAAATCAACTCGTAATTGAAAAATTTATTGGTCAAGCAACCAAACCTGACGATATGGGATTCCCCCAAAACAAGCAAATAGAGATCTTGCAAGAGTTTAGGGAAAATAAGATAAACATTTTAATAGCAACTAGTGTTGCAGAAGAAGGCTTGGATATTCCGAATGTAGATGCGGTCATTTTTTACGAACCTATTCCTTCAGAAATTAGGTTAATTCAAAGGAGAGGAAGAACGGGTCGACACGCTCCTGGTAGGTGCTATATTCTTATAACTAAAGATACTGTTGATGTTCCATTTCAGAAGGTCGCCAGCAGAAAAGAAGACACGATGAACTCCGTTTTATTGGAACCCGACCTATTAACCTTAACGAACGAATTAAATAGAAGAAAAATCACTTTCCAGCCGCGTGAAAACAAATATGATGAATTTGATTTCATTAAGAATTTCCAAGAAAGGAGAGAAAAAGAAAAAGAACTCCTGGCTAACCGTTCAATCGAAGACATCATCAACACGCTCGATAATTTTTCAAAGAGCGATGAATATAAAAGATTAAAAAATTGTGGAGTTATATTTTATACTGATATTGTAAAATTAAATAAATCAAAATTAAAGAAAAACATATTAAAAATGAAAGGTAAAAAACAACAACAAAACAAGAAACCAAAACGCTATTTAAATAGAAATCTCAAAACTTTGATAAATTTAGCCAAGTTATATTGCGAAGAGGGAAAGGTTAGTTTGTCCGAGTTTCAAACGCTTGCAGAAGAAGAAGATATAACTGATCGAAAATTTTATGTTCATTTCAATCAAGCTTGTCATTTGGGATACATAAAAAAAGATAAAAAGAACTTCATTACTTTTTTAAAGGATTATTGCTAAAATCTAATTATTTGAAATTACATTTTGAATTATAAAAATGTATAAATCTAATTAATCACAAATATGCTCTTATTTTAGAAGATTTCTTAACGATCTCATGAGCTCTCTTTACGATCATTTATGCCATAGAAAAAGATAGAAGATTATATTAATGAAACGCTTTAACGGTTGGCATAAAGTTTTTAAATTAATAAAAAAAAATTTAACTTATGGAGAAATTAAAAAGAAGTAGAATCCCCATTGAGAAAATTAAAGCTGCTTCAAATCAGGCTATTTGTGGAATCCCTTTAGGAGTTATAGGAGATTTTTATGATCATCTCACGGAAAAATAACATTATATAACATAAAAATGGGAAAATCTGAGCATGATGTGGAAGATTGGCCCTTATTAAAGGGATTTATGGCGGCTATTAGAGGAGAAGCTAAACCTTTAACATCTGCACGAGAATCACTTCAAAGTCATTTAATGTCATTTACTGCTGATCGCTCTTTGAAAGAAAATAGGATTATATATTTGGATAGTAGCTAAAAATTTTAGAGAATCAAACATGACAAAAAATACACCTTCAAAATTAGTATATATTGGAGCGGGTTCTTTTAGATTTAGCATTCCGTGTTTCATGAATATTCTTGAAGCAGAAATTTTACATCCAATGGAATTATGGTTAGTTGATATTGATTTTCATTCCTTACAGCTAACTAGTACTATCATGAGATATATGGCGAAACTCCATAAGAAAAATATTAATGTTTTTACCACAACAGATAGAAAAAAGGCACTCCCCAACGCCGATTATGTTTTAATATCAATATCTATAGGTTTTCAGGAATCAGAATGGTTTGACATCCACATTCCATTGAAATTTGGCATTCCTCAAAACACCGGTGATACTGTAGGTCCTGGAGGTATATTCCGCGGAATTAGAACAATTCCAGTGATGGTTGATATAATAAAAGATATAAGGGAATTATCCCCAAACGCTGTCGTATTAAATTATACTAATCCACAAGGAACCTCAATGCTTAGCATCATTCAAACAGCACCCAATATGCAGTCAATTGGCTTATGTCATGAACTTTTTCGAATGGGGAAAAAAAAATTTACAAATTTTTTGCAATACTGCGGAATAAATCTTTCAACAAAGAAAAAAGTTAAATTGTTATATGGTGGAGTAAATCACTTTGCTTGGGTAACTAAATTAGAATATAATGGAGAAGATATATATCCTCAAATCCGTGAAAACGCCAGCCATGCCTATAGTTCTAAAAAATTTGGTATCCCGTTTAATTATTATCTCCTAAAACAATATGGTTTTTTTACTTATGTTGAAGATAGACATGTAGCAGAATTTTTACCTCAATATTATAATTATTTTAATCATTGGGAAAAACCTTTTGGAATTACAGCATTAAGAAATGTTCATCACGTTAATCTTGAAAGAACTCTCACGTATATTTACTTTAAATGGCTTCAAAAGAGAAGAAATTGGTGGATTTTAAAATTAATATTGCGTCCTAGGGAAGGCGGGGAAAAAGCGTTAATGATGGCGAAGGATAGGGAAAGAAATATCCCAAGACATCACGTTTGTAATGTCATTAATAATGGAACAATTCCATCCTTACCGAATAATTGTATTATTGAAGTTCCTTGCTATTTTAAGGATGGGAAAGTTACTCCTGCTAAAATCGGCCCATTACCAGAACCTATAAATAAATGGGTTAAAATTCATACTGAAAACCAACAATTAGTGGTAAATGCAGGACTTTCTGGTAATCTTGATGATATAATGAAAGCGTTATTAGCTGATCCAATGTGTCAATTCATAGAGGATGAAGATAAAATAGAATCAATGATGTTGCACATGCTTTATCATGAAAAGCATTGGCTCCCTAATTTTGCTGGATCTATGCCCTTGCTAAATGATTTGAAAAAGAACATGTATTACATTGATAAAAAAGAACTTTCTTCATATAAATTAGCAAGAATGGAAAAATATGCTCTAGATCCAAAACTTGAAGATAAAGCATGGCCAAATGTTCTTTAAATATAAATATTAACAAATTTTTAGGTATAGTATTTTATATTAATTCTAATTAAAAATTTAAAAATAAGGAGAACTGTATTGAATACAAGTTTAGACCCTTCTAATTTAGATAAAAATAAAAAGGATAAATCCAAACCATTTTTACGCTGGATTATTGCTTTATCGATACTTGCAATGTGTACCACCATTTATACTGAAGTTGAAAGCCAATGGTTTACTTCCTATGCTCATAACATTGCGAACATGAACCTTTTCTTAGTATCTCTAATGGTCGCCATGAGCGGAATAATAGGAACTTTATTCTATTTAATTTGGGGCACGATTTCCGATAATTTGAGGACAAGATTTGGGCGCAGAGTTCCAATTTATGTGATCGGAGCGTTAATGACTATGGGATTAATGATATTGTTCGTGGCTAGCATAAATTACATGTGGTTATTAATTTGTGGAGGAATTCTCGTTGCAATCACGGCTAACATGTTCCACGTGACCAATAAAGGTCTTCTTGTCGATTTAATTCCCCAGGAGAGACGGGGGCGTTTAAACTCTTTATTAATTGTCATGGGAATGCTTGGTTCAATAATAATTTGGATACCTGCTATAATTTTTTTGCCAGTAGGAACTGAATCCTATTCTCGAGAAATACATGACCTTTTTATTGGATTTTCTGCGATTCTCATCGCATTTTCAGGTATGAGTGTTTTTTTATTAGTTAAAGAGCCAAAAATATCCGAAGCGCCTCAAAAGTGGACCCAAGCCTTTAAAAAATTATTCGATAGTAATGAGATGAGACAACACAAGAATTTTATTAAATTATTTATCGCAAGGACATTTCTTATCATGAGCCAAAGCGCATTCTTTCCTTTTCTGTTAATTCTACTCCAAGAGATTCCCATTTCCATGAACGAAATCGTTATTGGATTTCCTATTGTAATATTGCTTTGTGGCTTAGGGGTTTTCTTGTTCGGTAAATATTGTGATAAAGTAGGAAGAAGGAAAATTGCGTTACTAAGTTTAATCATATCTCCTATAGGTTGCATGATCATAGCATTTTCAAACAACACTATTTTATGGGTTATTATGGGGTTTGGCATCATGATGCCCTTTAATTTAGGTCTCTGGATCTCTACAGATACATGGATACAAGATTTACTGCCTGAGGATGCGCGAGGTCGATTTTTAGGGATTATTAATGTCGGGAACGCAATAGGAAAAGCACCGGGAATATTACTCGCAGGATTCATTGCAGGTATACATGGTATTTTATCCGTGTTTTTCATTTCTGGACTTGTATTGTGGATTGCTATACCATTTTTCTTAATGGTACCTGAAACGCTTAAAAAATCGGAAATTTAGATTATTGAATGATTATCCGTTAAAACTCTTAAGAAAATTTCTTTTTAAAAAAGAATGTAATTAAATTATTCTTTATTATTATCTCAAGTCTCTTTACCTGTTTCTTTTAGCTCATGCAGTTTCATTACATTTTCCTTCATTCTTTTCAAATTTTCACCTTTTAATGGGTTAATAAGCTGGCTTAAGATACATATGATCGCAAATATAATGGGAACAATTGTAATCAAAAATTTCAATCCATTTATGGCAGATATAGGTTGTTCTGCGGCTAATCCTCCTTGAATATATCCCGTAACACTTAAAACCGTGGCTCCTAGGATTGCTGGTCCCGATTCACCAGTTTTTGAGAAAAGCGCATTTACTCCGAAATGCATTCCTTCGCGCCTTCTATTCGTGTTTAACTCGTCCTGATCAATGCAATTTCCTATATAGGGATAATACACGATTGATGTTCCGAATAATAAACCTACAAACGTGAAAATTATGAAATAGACAAAGGTCACGCTAAAGATTAAATCGATGATATAAAGGGATAATATAACAATAAGACAAGTAGTTGCAGAAATTACGATGATCTTACTAATTTCAATTTTATTTAGTAAATAAAAACATGTTGGTATGGCGATTCCGTTTCCAATGTAAAAACTTAAAAGAACCAAAGTGTCATTATCTATTCCAACGATGGCGCTGTAGAATGGCGTGAAAGTTATTGCTAATGCCTGTAAAAAACTCACTGAAAAATAGAAAATTATAAAAGAAATGAATGATCGATTTTTAAAGGTTTGTATCACCTCCTTTAATAAATTCTGATCGTATTTTTCTTGTTCGTATAATTTCTTTCTTTCTTTCACCCCAAACGATAAAATGATAAAAGAAAACATGGCAATAATAGCAACAATTATAATAAATACTCTAAAAACATCCCACCCTAAAAATACAATCGAAGGAACTATGAATATTAATACACCGCCTACACCACCAAAAATAGTTTGATATATAGAAAATTTCGCTCTTTCTGATGTACTTTCAGTCATCTCTGGTGGAAGTGCTACGAGCGATAAGATAACTATGGTAAGCATCGTGTCAAAAAGAACATAACCCATCATCAATTGAAGGAATTTCATTGCTTGCCCTTCTGTAGGATTTCCTGGATATGTGCCTGGCAAGGGAAACCAGAGAAAAATGAAAGTCAGGACATATATTGGCGCGCCATATCTTATGTAAGGAATTCTACGCCCTAACTTGGTGCGAGTGCGATCTGCGTAGAATCCAAAAAGGAGATCATTTAGCGAATTCACTACTAAATATATTGCCTGGGCGATGATAAACAATCCGTAAGAAATCATGACTTCATTGATATAATAGTCGGTCATATACAATCCAAAAATTCCGGCTAAAAGCGTGTCCGCTAAAACTCCAAAACCCCAAAAAACTTTTTCTCTTGATGGAACCTTTTGTCCAAGGGAAATATAATTTACTGATTCAGCACCATTTTCCATTTAAATTACCTAGTTTAATTTATTTAAAGTATAAGGTATAAATAATTATATATAAAGTTGGATTACCTTTTATTTATACTTTTATGTAAAAAATAAATAAATAACCTTTAACAATGACACCATTTAAGTTATCTTCGGTAAGAAAAACATTAAGAAAACTTGATCTCAATAGAGAAGATTCTACATATTCTTTGAAACCTTTTGTTGAGCAATGGATTAAAGATCATCCTCCAGAAATGAGTTATATCTCGAAACCCTCAAATATTCCGTTTGCTTCTTGGAAAAAACAAATTAGTGATCTTATCGCTCAAAAAATAAATGTTCTACAACCATTACCATTAAACGAACAAGAAATTGAATTTCATGGAGAAGGAGAGGCTAATAATATCAAATTCATTAAATTCTCTCTAATGTCATTACCAGGATTGAGAGTCCCCGCTATATTATGCATTCCCAAGCATACATCATCTAAAACACCAGCTGTCATCTGCATTCACGGTCATAACCAGAGTATAAGAAATACAGTTGGATTAAAAAAATCTACAAATAAGGAGTATTTTGGTTATGAACTTGCGAAACTAGGGATAATTACATTATCTTTTGATTGGATAGGGAGTGGTGAGAGAGAAAAATTAAAAGAAAGATATTACCTATTTTTCCAAAGTGAAGATCAGAGATCTAACTGGGTGAGATTCTTAGGATTAGACATGCAAGGACTTAGAATAACCGAGGTTAAGGGATTATTGAATTATTTAGAAACTAGAGATGAGGTAGATCCTAACAGAATTGGAATTATTGGGCATTCTGGAGGAGGAACGCTCGCGTTATTTTCAACCGTTTTAGAGGATAGAATTAAAGTGTGTGCTACTTCTGGGTATTTTGGCACTTGGGAGCATTCCATTTTAGCAATGTATCACTGTGGCTGTAATTTTAGCGCGGACTTAGGAAAATATTTAGAAATGTATGATGTTTATGCCTCCTTGGCTCCACTTCCTCTTGCAATTAATACTGGACGAAAAGATCCTATTTTTCCTTATGAAGGTGCTGAAATTGCAATCCCGATAATCCAAAAAGCTTATAATGACGCTGGTAGTCCAGAGAATTTCTTAGCTCAAGTTCATCCTGAAGGTCATAGAGTTGTAGGAGATAAAATTTACCCTTTCATTTTAAATCATGTTTAAATTCTAAATTTTACTCATTTAATGAGTAAATCTGATTTGAAAGATTCAATTATTTTGGAAAATGAGTGGTTCGAGTTAGTTTCAAGATATACAGATAATCAAAATATCATTTACAACATGTATTCAAAAATTGAAAAGGAATTTAATTCTAAGAATCGATTTTATCGCGGTTTAAAGCACGTTAAGTCGATATTATTTAAAATCAAGAGTTTTAAGGAAGAACTTGAAGATTACGATTCAAACCTTTTTGCGATTTGGTATCAAGACTTGATTTACGATCCTTTCGCAAAAATAACGAAAAAAACAGCACACAATTTTTTATAATAACAGTTATAAACACTTCAGACAAAATTAATATTATAATTATAAAATTAAAATTAATCTAATGAAAAATCATGAAAAATAATAAAGAAATCTACGCCGTTCTCTTAATTGCTCTAATCTCTTTTTTTTTCATTGAAACTGCTTCCAACTTGGTCGTGCATTTTAGTGGTTATATTTATAATCACATTTCTGACATTTCGCACTATATAACCGGACTTACAATCACGATAATTCTTGTTAGCGTTGAATTAATAGCGTTCATGTCCAAAAAGATTGAAAAAAAATACAAATTGTTTATTATCGTGTTTGTAATAATAGGACTCCGAATAGCCTCACAATTTATAATTACGCCCGCCATAATATTCGTGCTCAATTTTACTCTCTTGTTCGCAACACTAATTTTTTTCGTAGAGATACTCTTATTTATTGAACTTCACGAAACTTTTATTGACTACTCTATATTTCTTAGCGGTATATTGATCGGTCTTGGAATTCAATACTTCTTTTACATGATAAATATTTCCTTAAGTTTAACCACGGATCCTATAAAAATCATACCTACAATCGTATTTACCGTTATTTTAGCTGCGTGCAATCTAATTCTGTTTGAACCAAAAAAATTCGGTAATTATCCTCTCATCGAAATTACCGACGCAAAAAGTTCAGGAAAAAAGCAAATCTCACTATTACATCCTGTTATTTTCGGATCACTCTTTGTATTTTCAATTCTTTGGGTACTCAATCCAATGGCGCTCTCAGCGTATGACGTGTTAAATTTGAGTTATAACGGTTTAATTCCTTATTCTGTTGTAAACTATCCATCTTACGGATACACCTATTACTTGATTTTAAGCCTTATAGTTGGAATATTTAGTTATATCTTTGTACATAAAAAACTTCTCTCAATGGATCAGAAAAAAGTTAAAGTAATAGTTTTATCTTCAATTGGGATTTCTTATGTTCTGAATTTCCTAGCAATTTGGATTATTGAAAACGATCACACTTTCTTATCCATGTTTTATACTACGGTATTATCAGCGATGAATGTCTTTTCTTTAGTGGTATACATATCCTATCTTTTCTATTTCTATTCATTTTCTTCGAAACGGAAACTATATGCTGGAATAGTAATTTTCTTCCTATTTATACTTCTTGATATCGTAATACAGCAGTTAGTTTTATGGGAATACCGTTTTTCTTTAATGGTTAATACAGTGATTATAGTTGCTACAATAGGAACTTGTCTTATTTTTTTAACGGAATTACGGAATATAAACGTAAAATTAACGCAAAAGAATATAAAGTGGAATTGGACTAAACCGGTTGGGATTTTATTTATCATCATTGTTTCAATTAACATGGTTTCGTTCGGAATTATAATCGCAGCAAGAATACCAGAACCAGAACAAAAAACTAACCCCACCATAATGACTTGGAACATTCACAATGGGTTTGGTGTTGACGATGTATTTGATTTTGATCGCATCGTTGGAGAAATAAAGGAGTACGACCCAGATATAATAGGATTGAACGAATTGGATTTAGGCGCATTAAAAACCTCCTTTGTAGATATAACATCGTATCTTGCTCATGAGCTCAACATGCATTATTATTACGGGTATACATTTTATAAACACTATGGGAATGCTTTACTGAGCAAGTACCCGATACGAGTTGCTGAAATCATTGAACTTCCTCAAGCGAAGCAATCTACTGAGCCAAGATCCGTGATAAGGGCAAAATTCGAAATCAATTCCGAAATCTGGACGATTTTTATAACTCATCTTTCAACAAATAAAGACGATCGGCTCGTTCAAGTTCCTTACATCGTTGCTGAAATTGATAAAGAGATTGAATTTGAAAGAATCGTGTGGTTGGGTGATTTTAACTTCGATCCCAATTCTAAGGAATATTCCTTGATTGGCTCTAGTAGTAGTTTAAGATTTATAGATACTTATAGATATGTAAATAAAGATGCTGGTTATACTGGAAATTTTGACGATAATTTTAGACCACGTAGAAGAATTGACTACATAATGTGTTCTCCTGACTTGAAACCAAAATCTAGTGTAATTCATTGCTCCATTAGTTCAGATCACTGCGCAGTAATTACAGAGTTTTAAAAAAAATAATTTTTTTTTTTTTATATACTTTATTAAGAACCCTTTTCTCTCTAAAATCCTAATACACATTTTTTTCACATGAACATATTTATATCGAGTTTTATTAAATCTTTTTATATTTTCGAAATTTATAATAAATTATTATCTATAATTTAATTCTAAAAATCAAAATGAAATAAGGTTGTAAATTAAAATGGTTGACGAAAGTTTAATAAACGAAATAAAGGCCCTTAGAGAGGGTGGAGCTGGTTCTCCATCAGACGCCTTAAAAATGATGGAGTTTGCTAAACAAAACGCTGAGGAAAATGAAGACCTAAAAGAAGAACTTGAAGATATGGACCCAATTTGCGTGCAATTCCTAGTAAATGATGTAGATTACAAATATTGGGTTAAAATAGGTGAAGGACAGGTAGATTATGGCGAGGGTGAAACTGAGGATCCAAGTGTTACCATGAAGGCAACCTCAACTACTTGGGGTGGTTTGGGTGCAGGTGAAATTGATGCTACAAGTGCTTATATGAGTGGAGATCTACAAATTGACGGTCAACTCCAAGATGCAATTGCATATGGAGAA
>JAUXAJ010000151.1 GCA_030620005.1 Promethearchaeota archaeon
TTTCCAATTTAATTCCAAACGATACAGGTCAGTCAATGAATCTACAACAATTAAATCTATTCGATGTTTTTTTTCTTTTAAATAGTAAAGATTTAAAAATTCCATGTTAAAAATAATCGTCTTCAAATTATCAAAATTCTTGGGTTCAACAAAAGAAATATTATCAATTATTTCTGTTGAGCCATTTTGAATTAAATTCTTGACTTTTTCATGAGGGAAAATTGGTTTTGTATAAATATATATAACATCTTTTCCTATAGCAGCAGCATTAATGGCAGTTTGAAGCGCAAGGGTCGTTTTTCCAACCCCTAAACCACCATATATAGAAAATATGCCTTCAAAAGGCGTGGAAAATTCAACTGAGTTCAAATCATTTAATTCTTGGGTCGGGAAAATCATTTCTTTTTTATTAAAAATTTTTAATTTCACTATTAATTAATATTTATTATTGAGATTTAAAATATATGTCTTGACAGAGAATCTTACTTTTTTTTATAGATTAAATAAGGAATTAAATCGTTTTAAAATTAAATTTAAAATTATAAACTTTTGGAATAAAGTTCCAGTAGATTCTTCCTTAATTCTTACGACTTGCGAAGAAGTTGGAAAAATAAGGACATTAAACTTGCATGAGATTAACATCTTATCGTGGTCTAACACCGATAAATTTGATCGATATATCTTAAAAATAATAGCAGCATATAGGGTTGGCTATAAAAATAATTACTCTGAATTAACTTTTTCAATTGATCCTGGCACTAAATACTTTGGATTAGTTGTTTTTCTCGACGATTATTATTTAGATTCTCACACATTTTACGATAAGGACGAATTAATTAAAACAATCATAAATTACTTAACATTTCTTCAAGAAGGCAATCAAACTTTATTAATAATAAATATAAAATTTGGTGGAGGTGTATTATTATCAACACACGATTTAATCAAAAAAGTTTTTAATGCCTTCAAAAAGAGAAACAATGTGAAGGTATTTTTAATCGATGAAACAAAATCTTCAAAAATTAACATCCATCATGATGATAAAAAATTTCCCAAACATGAAGCCTCTGCCCTAATTTTAGCGTTAAGAGAAGGGATAGATATTAATCAAAAAAATTACACAGAAGTTTTTAAACAGCTCAAATCAAAAAAAAAGAAAAGTGGAGCATTTAAAAATAACGATTTACGCATATCTTCCGAATTTCTAATAAAATTAAGAGAAATAGCAAATAAAATATTGAATGGAAAGCAATCCCTTAGTGAATCTTTTGAAATATTAAAAGAATACAATGAAAATAGAGAACTTTAAGTTTTTTAACCTTGTGCGGTCATCATTCATAAATTCGTTAAACCTTCTCTAGTTTTCCAAGGATTAGTTCATCGCTTTATTGTGGATAGTCCATCATCATGATTTTTGAAAAAATTGTCTTTTCAATTTTCAGATTTTTTATTTTCTATTTTTTTCGCTAATGAAGCAGCCATTTTACCAATATTTGCTTTTAAAGAAGCTTTATCTCCCCATTTTTTATATACACTCCTTAAAGTAAGCTCTGTAAGAATAATTGAACAGGCTATAAATATCCAAACATTAAAGATATTCAGTTGATGCAAGAAGAAAAAGTAAAATAAATTATGAGCTAAATAGATAGTAAAAGAATAATAAGAAAAATAAAAAAGAAATTTATAACTTTTCTTGGTTTTAATGATCTCAAATTCTTCCACGATAAACAATGTTGAAAATATAAGTAATTTGATCCCTAAAGAATATATCATCCATGAAATACTTCCTCTCAATAAGAAATCAGGCACTTGAATCATTGTTGTATGTCCAAAATCAAAATTTAAATTTAGTTGAATTAGGACTCCAGATATTATTAAAATTGGACCAATGATTAGTATTGGCAATAAAAAATTGTTTTTTAATGCTTTTCTTCTTTCCGTTTGATCGTCTATTGAATATGTTTCAAAAATAAGGTCTCCAATCACAGTACCAAAAAGGAAAAAACTGAAAAAACTAAATATAGGGTCTAAATCTAACGAATTATATAATATATGAAAAATAACACCATAAACATTTGGTTGACCTCTAAAATTCACTAAAAATGTTAAAATATAGTGATTAACGATCCATATGATCGCTCCAAGAAATATCCTAAATATTTTCGAAGTTTTTAATAAAGACCAAGATAAAAAAAGACTTATAGCAATGGTTAATAAAAAAAACCATATCCAAACATATAACAAAGAATTTATGGCAATTGCAATTGATGCATTATATAACAAAGCAATTATCAAAATAATTAAAGCTCGGAAGAAATATTCGTTCTTTACAAGGTTCATATTATAGTCTTCCAGTAATTCTGCTTTTTTACACCGGCCCCTGTAAGAAATCATGGTACTTACTCCTGCAATGAATAAAAATGCTGATGCTCCTAGAGGGTCCATAATGGCAAAAATGACTTCTGCCAACCAAAAATCTTCTGTTCTTAACCACCAACCATTTAAGTGGCCAATAAACATCCAGAGCATACTAAATCCACGAAATATATCTATACTTTTAAATCTCTTCATTAGTAACCAATAATTCAATCATTTATTCATCATTATAAATGAAATAATGAGGTGTTGAATTAGATCCAAAAATTACTCTAAAAACCCTTGAAGTTTTAAAAAGAGTAATCAACTATTAATATTTAATTTTTTGAAAAGATGATTAAATTAATACTGGATTAGCAAAAAGAATTAACAAAAAGAATTGAAAATAAATGAATTGAAAATAAATAATCTGAGGTTGGTTAAGTAAAGAGAATAAATGGTTCAAATCAATTAAACATATCAAGTTAAGGGTAAATTTTTAATTAAAATTATCATGAATATAATTATACTACTAAATAAATATTTCTAAACGGATTTTGATTTTAAAAAATGAGGAGACTACACTCCATTGATATCTTTCGAGGGCTTTGCATTTTCTACATGACATTTGGCCACATGATAAATTGGTGGATTTCACAATCTGATTTTTGGTTATATGAGATAATTTGGAACTATGGAGCTCCCGTTGGCGGAGGTGGTTTCTTGCTTGTGTCTGGCATGAGTGCTGCGATTTCGTATAGAAGGAGATTACTTAAAGTTAATCAAGATCAAGATTATAATTTAAGAATGGTAAGAAATGAGTATTTACTTCGAGCCTTTCTAATTTTTTTAATCTCGATCATTTTTAATATAATTGCTGTAATTTTCTTGAATGTTTCTGGAGTTTGGATTTGGTTTGTCATCCAAACAATTTCCATCTCCCTTTTGATGGCTTGGCCCTTGTTAAAAACCTCAAAATTATTTCGGATAATATTATGTTTTGTATTTTGGGTTGGAAATGAATTTATTTTTGCTTGGTTGCTACCTTATCAAGGAACAGAAACCTTTAACGGATTTTTATTCTATTTTCTATATAATGAACCAAAGCAGAACGTGATATTAGCTTATTTTCCCTTCCTTCTCATGGGAACGGTACTAGGACAGGCCTTTTTCGAGATTTTTACAATACAAGATAAAAATGAGCGGAAAGAATTATTAAAAAAAAAAATATTCCTGCCTTTTGTGATAGGGGGGATTATACTTGTAATTTTTGGTGTTTTCTATAATTTTCCTAATTTTAGCAATAAACATTCTTTTTCTTCACACATGTTTATATTAGGAATTGAATTTCTCTTGATGGCTTTTCTGATATATTTAAAGGATTATGACAAATTCAAGACTAAAAAGAGCTATAGGGTTTTCTATTATTATTCTTTTTATTCTTTTACAATTTTTATTTCTCATAATATCCTCTTTTTCCTTTTTCCACCACGATTTAATGCGTTAGAAATCTGGTTCTATATAGTTCCTATAATGATATTGTGGACAATCCTGTTTCGCTTTATATATAAAAAATGGGGTAAATACGCTTCGCTCAAATTTTTAGTAAGCAAAATTGCTACCAATTTAACAAATAAGATTGAACTTGCCATGTATAATAAAAAAAAAGCAATAGAAATGTATGAATAATTCAATAGAAAATCATCACTTAATATTTTTTACAGCCTATTTATGAAAATAGAAATTATGGTGTGAATATCGTTGAAATAATTAGAAATTTAAAGTTTTTATTTCTTATTTTTGGAAACAAATTAATAATTTTGAAATTTAAATTTGCTATTAGTATTTTTAATAAAGTATGATAAAAGAGCGATTAGATCTGCTGCTAGTCGAAAGACGACTTGTAGATAGTAGGGTAAAGGCACAATGGTTAATCCGAAACGGCTTTGTCCTAGTCAACGGTGTTGAAATAAGAAAACCTGGAAAAAAAGTTGATAATACGCTAGAAATCGTGCTTAAAAAAGAATTTCCATATGTTGGGCGTGGTGGACTCAAATTAGAAGCTGCGATAAAAAGCTTTTCAATTTCTATTCAAGATAAGGTTTGTGCAGACATAGGGGCTAGTGTTGGGGGATTCACAGACTGTCTTATAAAACACGGCGCCTTAAGAGTTTATACCATTGATAATGCTAAAGATCTTCTCCACCCGTCCTTAAGATGTGAGAAAATGAAAAATAAAGTAATTCCGTTATTAGGTGTGGATGCCCGTGAATTAACGAGCTTAGATGAAAAAGTTGATATTTGTAGCGTTGATGTCACTTTTGCATCACTAAGAGTAATACTCCCAAATGTCAAACGATTTTTGAAAAAGAATGGTGATATTTTGGCATTAGTAAAACCTCTATTTGAAACGGATTTTTATCAGGAAAACAAATTTAGTATTATCAAGGATACGGTTAAATTGAAAAAGATTTTAATAGATTTGATGTCATGGAGCATTGATAATGATTTCTTCCCACATGGGATCATTAAATCCCCACTTTTAGGAAAAGGAGGTTCTGTTGAATTCCTAATACACTTCAGAATAGACAAATCTATCGCCAATTTCGATTACTTGAAAAAAATAGAGAATATAAATTAGCAAAAATTAACAAGAATTATTTTTAAAATATAACGAGAAAAAATATAAATAATTTTGAATTTATTAGAAAATGAAAGAATTGAATAATATAATAATGACAAACGATCACTATGTATGACTTATGGGACGCCAAAACAGATGCTGTTGAGAGAGGAGATCTTCTCAGAGAAGTAACGCCTATTATGGGAAAAACGAGGGTTGACGAAAATGGATTCACGCATTATGTTTTCAGTAAAAGAATGTTTGATAATCCGCATTACTCCATTCCCAGTGACGAATTAAAGTTATTTAACAAATTTGTTGATGGAGGTTCAAGACAATATCCTTCAGATGGAAGCGTGCCTGTGGATTTGGTGGTTTCTGAAGCAAGAAAAATTCTAAAAGATATAGTAAGAATTTCAAAAAATGCAAGTTCTCTTTTTCATAAAGAAGCTCTTGAAGCTATAAAAAAGGGTAAATTAGGATTAGTCAGAGGCACCATTAAATTATATTTAGGTAAGTACACCACAAGAGACTGGAGGCGCAAAAGATTCACTGATGACATTGATTTTTGGGTCCATCAAAAGAACTTGATGGATTCCGTGTTAAAAAAACACGGTTGGGTAAAAAACAAAAATACAAGAGAATGGGAGAAAAATGTATTTTGGTTGAATCCCTTGTCGAATGAGAGAGAAGCGCACGTGATAATAGCATCGAACGATACTAATCTATTACTAGACTTTGGTGGGGGAAGTTACCTAGAGGGTTCAAGTTTGAGGGATATTTTCAAGAAAAAGTTAAAAAGAGGGCATAACGTGGATATAAGCGACATCATTAATGTAGCCATGATTTTTAATAAAGCTGATGGTCATTCTACTGATGCGTGGTATAACGCTTGGGAAGCGTGTGTGGAGTCTGCTAATGCTAGAAGCACGAGAATCACGTCAAATATGATTAGTTTATGCCGATATTCATTTGCAATTGCTAATTATTTAGATAAAGTCGGTAAAGTGTTATTTAAATATCATGATGATATTTTTGATAAAAATAAAAATCCCGATTCAAGGATATCTAAAATGTGTCAGAATTCAATTCATTGGCAAAAGTATCTTAAAAGACATAAATTTGACGTAACAAGAGAATTACTTCATAATTATATTTTTGAACAAGCATTTTTCAAAATTTACCACGCAAATAATCTCAGGAATTTTGCAATTAAAGTTCTAAAATTACTGAACTCAAAGTATGAGTTTGCCAAGGTTATCTTTGAAATTGAGGAAAAATAGTAAAATATTCCTGAAAAAAAACAATATTTAAAATTTGTATTAAAAAATTCTTCATTTTCATATTAGCTTAGAAAATCAGATAAAATAGCACTTATTTAGATTAAGAGATAAATGGAGAATTAAATTCAAAAAGATATGGACAATTTATGAGTTATTAAATTATTTAACTAAGGCCTTGTAATTTAGTTTTGTTGATTCAGAATAAAAAATTAAAAATTTAAGGATAAATTTATTTAAATAATCATGTCAGAAAAACCTCAAGTCTTTATCATAAAAACTTCTCCTGAAACCGTGCTCAATGACTATGCCAAGTTAATTAATATGGCTAATTTTCAAGAACATTGCCCTAAAGATCAAAAAATCATTATTAAACTAAATCTCAGCTGGTCGAAATTCTTTCCTGCGTGCTCTAGTCCGCCTTGGCAAGTCGAAGGCGTGTTAAAAGCGATTATTGAAGATGGTTATGACCCTAAAAAGTTATTTTGCGCTGAGAACCGAACTGTTGTTACAAATATCGAAAAAGGATTAAGGGGTAATCGCTGGAAACCTATTATTGAGAAGTATGGGGTATGGTTCGTCCCACTAACACGAGTGCCATTCGTCCCATATGAGAGTTTAAGAAACAAATTTATTAAGTTTAAAAATAAGAACCTATTTGCACTAGATTCTAAAATCTTTCCTGAAGGGTTTAGAATCCCAAAATTCTATGCTGGGAAAAATATAATTCATTTGCCCACTTTTAAAACCCATGGACATACAGGGCAAATTGGTGGCTCGCTGGAGCAAACTGAAAAAGAAATGAAACACGGAGGTATAACATGTGCTATGAAAAATGCATTCGGAGGGCTTTTAACGAAACGAAGGCATTTCTCCCATCAATACCTGTCAGAAGTGCTCGTGGACCTCTTGATAATCCAAAAACAAATACATCCAGAGATATTTGCAGTCGTGGATGGCTCTATAGCTGGAGACGGTGCAGGACCCCGAACTATGATCCCAAAAATTAAGAATTTCTTACTTGCTGGATACGATCAAGTTGCGGTGGACACTGTGGTGGCAAGGATAATGGGTTTTGAACCATTTAAATTGCCAGCGATAAAGTTAGCGCACGACGAGGGTTTAGGCTGTGGAGATTTCGACCAGATAGAAATAATTGGAGAGGATGTTTCTGACACTAATTGGAGATTTCAAGTAAAGCGCAGTTTGGTGATATGGGGAGATCAGATGGTCCGGAAGGGTTCTTTATCGTTTTTAAATCCGCTGTTGCGAAACAAGCTGTTTTTTGCGTTGCCAATTTTGGGTTCTTTAGTGTATCACGATATGATATGGTATCCTACAATTGGAAAGAAACGAGTAAAGGCATTCATGGAAACAGAATGGGGCAAGCTTTTTACCAGATATTCAGAGTAAGGTTCTTCTATTTTTTTGTTGATTAAATTGCTAGTAAAAAACTAGATATTTATTTTTCTAAAAATACACTCCTTTCACTATTTTATTGCAAACAGTTCTTACGTGAACTAAAGGAGAAGAAAGTTTGCCCGCGCTTTTAGATTTTTTAGCTAATAAGCTATTTCTAATGTTTTCAAGAGAATTTTCCGTAATATCTCGAATTATAGTGAAACCAACCCCGATTTCTTTTTTGGTGTGAGCGTCAGAACCTCCAGTCTCAAAGAGATGATGTTTATTATTAAAATCCATTGCCTTTTTAATGCAACTTTTAAAAATGATCCTTGAATTCATTATTTCAATTCCATCGACGTATTTTTCAATTATATTATTATCTAATAATTTTATTTTTAAACGATTATTTCTCAAGAAGTCAAATGGATGAGGGATTACGACTAATCCGTTATTATCTTTAATATTTTGGACAATTGTGAAAAAATTCTTATCTTTAACATCAATTTCGTCGCTAATAAAAAGACCTATAACTTCTCCTATATTTGTTTTGATTTCCATGCCTGGAATGATTATAATATCCTTGTTTTTATACTTTTTCGCTAAAATTTTGTAGGCTTTTAAATTCCCATGGTCTGTAATTGCAAATCCATTTAAACCTTTTTTCTTAGCTTGAATTATTAAATCATCTGGCTTTATTAATGAGTCCTTAGAGTAAACTGTGTGTAGATGCAAGTCTAATTTAATTGACGACAATCTGTATTTACCTCATTAAAAGAATTATTGGAATTAATAGTTGAATAAAATTGATAGGATTTCTATTATATCTTGGTAATAAAAAGTAAACGCAAATATTGCTGCTAATAAAAATCCAGCAATTATTAGTCCTTTATCAAAAAATGCTTTTTCGGTGTTTCGAGCGATTTCTGGTTTAGCCGTAGTCAAATACATGTATCTCATAATAATATATAGCATGATAGGTCCAGATAAAATGACTAAATATTGATATAAAAAAATTAATTCTTCTGAAAATAAATTAAACCGAAAAATAAGATACAATTCAAATGTGATAAAAATGGAAGCTGCAACAACCACATGAAATTGCTCGAGTAATTTTAAAGAATATTGATCGTAGCTTTTTTTATGCTCCTTGGCTTTTTCTTCTCCTAAATAAAGGAGATCACCTTTCCTTTTGGCGATAACTAAAAACAGAGCGACATCAAAAATGGCTAAAATTAACCAAGGAGAAATATATACATCGATGAGAAAGCATCCTGCCAAGGCTCGCCATAGATAGACTAAAGACAACACGATAATATCAACAAATGCGTGATCTTTAAAAATATGATTGTATAACTGCCCTGTAGCTATTATTAATAGTATGGTGATGATAAAATTAAAATTTTGAACAATGAATATCAAAGAAATTGCTACCATCAATACGAGTAAGATTAGTATAACCAAGGCAAAAGCAATTGATATTTCTCCAGAAGCAATAACTTTCTTTTTTAATTTTTCGGGATGCTGTTTATCTTTAGGTATATCGATCAAGTCATTGACAATATAGTTAATAGAAGACGCAGAACAGAGTAAAATAAATCCGAAAATGAGAATTGGATACAGTGAAAAATCCAAGATATGACCGCTGAAAAACGCGCCTACAAAGATTAAAATGTTTTTATAATACTGCCTTATTCTTATTAAATTAATTATAGCTTTAATTTTCTTACTCAGCATTATGGTTTTTTAAAAAAGGCATACAAATTAAACTTTATTGAGGCATAAAACTTTCTGGGGATAGAATTTCTTTAAGATTTTATATCCTAAACGGCTTAACACGCTTGTTTCAGACTTTTTTTGAATCGTTACGGAGTTGTAATCAAACGAAATTAATTCTATTGTATGGTATGGTATTAGTTTTTTTTCTCCAAAAATATTTTTTACAATTACAAAATTTTCGTCGTTTTTTCCATTAGTAAAACCCACACTGATTGTTTTAATGTATCCAATTTCAAGATTATTTACTGGTTTTTTGAGATAAATAGAACTTAGGAGGTGATTATTTAATAGCCAGTTAAGAATATTTGCTTCTGATTTTCGAGAATCTGAATTTTTTCTAGGTGAGAAATAAATGCTTTTTGGTCGGATGATGATGTCGTTAAGTTTTAATCGTATCAAGTCTTTTACTGAATTTTCATTTGAGGGAGTTAACTCTAATTCGTAGTTGTTTATACTATAAGCAGGAATAACTTTAACACATTTGAATATTTTTAAATTTCCTTTCATTTTTAAGAATACATCGCGATTATTTAGGCTATTAACAATATCTACAGAATTAGGCAATCTTGTTTTCTTTATCCGCTTTTTAATTTCATTTTTTTCTTCATCCAAGAAATTATAATATCCCATTTTATTATTTTCGGTAAAATTGATATCATTTAACAATAGTGGTGAATTTTTTCGGAGGAAATAAATTTTATCTAATTGTATTTCTGTTTTTTTATAAAGAGAAGCGTTTAGAGAATATTTTTCGTTAGTTTTTAAATTAGTCACCATATATTGAGTGCTTTCCGTTATATCGTCAAGAAATTGTATTTCTTCTAATTTTCCAATCATCATCTCGTCTGTAATTTTATTTTGAAATATATAATCCTTTTTAATTTCGAATTTGTAGATTTCTTGCAGTTTTAAGCTTTTTAGTAATTGAGAAATGTTGTCAACATCAAACAAATCTTTAAATTTTTCATTAGCTATCATTTTAAATGCCTTTCGTGGTTTTTCAAACTTTTGAGCGTATTTTTTTTGTTTTGATTTTTTTAAACATATGAATGGGAGCAGTGCTTCTTTACCCGGCTTTAACTCATCGCCTAATATAGCAGCGATTCGATGATAAGTAGGAGGATGAGAATTAATAAAATTTCCTAATAGAGAACCTCTTGAAGGATTTATCATCGAACGATTTATATATGTAGCCGTATCGTAATAATCTAAAAGTTTATTATTTTTAGTGATTTTTTCATCACAGAGCAGCATTGTGTTCAATCCTATTTCGCGACCTGTAGCATAAAAACTTTCTAAATTATAGAGTGCTTTAGTAAGCTCGTTGGCGTAACCAGCTTTTCTTGTCATTAAATCTGCTTTTCCTTCTAATATCCTAACAAATATAAATAGGAAAATATATATTCCAAAATTTAAAAAAATGAAAACAATCATAGGAATTCGAGGATTTCCAAAAGTATAATCGTAATAAGTTGCCGGGATGCCAAGGAACATTCGAATTAAAAGATCACCCGTTGAGATGAAAGTTAATATTAACGTGTGGTTTCCTTTTATGTGGGATAATTCGTGAGCAACAATACCTTTTAATTCATCTTCGGGAATTTGGTTCATGTCTTCAGCTATGATAGCAATTCTTTTATCAAACACAGCACCGTAAGCCATGGCGTTAAGTATGGGGTACTTTCCAAACCCCACTTTTACGTTTGTTTTAATTCCGATATCATTCTTAACATTTTCGACAATATTTAAAATTTTTTTATCGTCAATACTTTTAATCCCTAATATTTTGTCCAAAATAGGACCTGAAACAAAATAAATTAACCAGTTAACTGCTATCAAGACAAAATATATATACTCCACAAAATTAAGCGGAGTATATTGATTTACAAGAACTACGCCTAACCACGCTATAATATATAAGAAGAGCGTTAAATACGCAGGGCTCATGAATCTCCAAACCACTATGTACTTTCTTCCAAACATTATAAATCCTAAAACTAGAATTATCCAAAAAGAAAAAGAAAAGGCAGTATTTACAAAGATAGGATCTTCTAAATAAAATGAAATTAAACCAGCGACAAAGATAATGTTATATGTCACCAAAGAAATTACTAATATTTTGTTTAAGACAGGATATTCCTTCAATTCAAAAATACCAACCCATAGATATATTGAAAAAGAACCCATAATCGAAGTCATTAAATCCTTAGTAAAAAAGAAGATTAAGAAGAAGAAAAATGCAATAAAAACAAAATCACTTAATTCTGAGCGCCTTCCTACTCTTGCCCAATGAAGAAATTCTTGGGTAGTAATAATATATAAAATAAGTGCTGCCCAAAAACTCCAATCAGTTATTATATCATTAATCCAATCTGGCTGGAACAAAATAAATCCTAAAATATAGATTGAACATAGAGTGCCTAATAGATAAATAACGAATAATAAATATCTTTCATGCTTTTTCAATTATAAAACCTTGAGAATTTAACTATTAATTTTTTTTTCAAATTAAAGATATAAAGTACATCAAATTTTATAATTTTGTTTTTTAGCAACTTAAAGAAATCCCCTTTAATTAAGAAGGAATCATATAATTTACCATGAAAGAAAGCCACGCCCTTCATTCAGGGCGTGGATGATTCTTTTCATTTAATTAAACCTATTTAAAAATGATCTTAATTGTTCAAAAAATGGGTTCGTGAATGAAACTCTTTTCTCACTATATCACTAAATCGACACGCCCCTTAAATTTATAAATGGGTATTTCTTTTTCTTCTATATCAAAAAAATCTCGGC
>JAUXAJ010000106.1 GCA_030620005.1 Promethearchaeota archaeon
CGCCATTATGACCAGTAAAACTAAAGGAATGATATTGGCTGTTAAAGGCATATCAAGCACGTATACCACGTAAAAAGGCAATACTGCACCAAATATTGCGGTCATCAACCCATAAGCAATCCACGCAATTATATTTGCAATATAACTTCTTTGTTTAGTTGTTTGTTTTAAAAGTTTTAGGAAGGATTCATCTTTTTCTTTTCTTTCAGCATCAATTCGAACCCATTTTTCCTTTAATTCATTGCTTTCTCGTATACCTGAAAGAAAAAGAAGAAGTATGATAATAATAATTATGGCATAAACAATTGCTTGTATCGTCCATGCAAATATGTTTTCTCTGCCTAATCCTTCTACAATGATCGGCTGAATAACGATACCAATTACCATTGCAAGGGTTGCAAAAACGATTAAAAAAGCACTTGCTTTTTTTCGATCTCTATTATCTCTAACCTTATAATAAAAAAGACTTATATTGTTTATATAAGCTAGAGAATAAAAAGTATCAAAAAGGCAATACGAGATGAGAAGCCAAATAAATACGAGTATGGTATTTTGGGAAGGATTGGCAAATGGTATAAAAAATAAAAAAACAATCATTATTGCAACTCCAATTATACCAACAATAATGAAAGGGCGTCTTTTACCATGTTTTAATGTCCATCTCGTTGATTTATCACAGAGGTATCCTAAAAGTGGATCATTAACCATGTTCCAAAGAGTATAGATGATAATTGCGATCATGAAGAGCTGAATGGGTAATAGGATTATGGTCGTATAATAGAATTGTAAGTTCAAGAAAACAAAAGAGATCATGTTTCCAATAGTGCTCACGCCCATTAATTGGGCTAAAGTCTTATTAGGATATGTCTCAACTTCACTATTCTTTTCATTAGAATCTTGCATGATTTTAAAATATTTTTTTAAAATATTTTTTTTAAAATAATTTATATTGATGATTCTTTATAAAATTATCTAAAACTTACTCAATGATTAACCAATTTTACTCGAAAGAATTTGAATCGAGCATTTTTTACATTTAATATTTATTGCTGACAATTTGGGCAAAAGAATCCATGTCTTCCAGCAATTTCGAACCGTTCGATTTCAGTACCACATGCGGGGCATTCTTCTTCTTTATTTCGATGTGGAATTAAGAAATGATCGGGATACGTGCTTAAATCTCCTTTCTTTTCGATTCCAAATTTCAGAACATCTTTAATGTTAGTAAACAACTCGTGCACTTTATTTTCATTTAGGCTATCTATTCTTTTTCTTGGATTTAACTTGGCCCCTATCAGAAACTATTGTCAGAAAACTTGAAAGTAATAAACAAGAAGGTGAAAAAGAATTAATTGGTTAGCAATAATCCTTCAAATATAAACATTTTAGCATATTTAGTTTATGTTGCTGCCCCATCTTCATATAAATATAAAGCCAAGCGAATAATGAAATGATTATACCTAACAAATTAAATTCTGCTATTGCCACTTCAGCTGTAAGCAAAAAATCAATTTTTCTTTAAATATCGTTTTCTAATAAATGTTTTATAATCTTTAATGTATAATTATGAAATTCTTCGGTTGAAACATCTAAGGTACTCAGTTGAATCGTTTCCCATATAGGTATAGGGGCACCAACTTGATCTTCAGTTCTATTCATTTCGATATATGCAACACCCATTATCAAACTAAAGATGAATAGAGAGAGTAACGATGAGTTTTTATTTTTTATTTCATCCTTGTCTATTGCTTCTTGTAGTAATTTTGTAGTACCATCTAATAATCTAAATTCTTGATATTCCTTTTCAATAGGACCAATTTTGTTTGAAGAAGGTGCTTCAATAAAATTGAACATCATTTTAAATTTACCATAAGGGAAAGATGGTTTTAAGGATTATTTTAACTAATGCTAAATCAGGTCACATCAATATGAGCCTCGAGTTTATTAATTAATTCATGAACTACACTTGAGTCATTAATTGTAATAGAGATTGCTTCGTTAGGGCAGGCAGTTTCGCACCTTCCACAGCCTAAACATCGTTCCTGGTTTACTTTTGCTATCTCATCAATCATTTCCATTCCATTCCATACACATGCTTCGAGACAATCTCCACATCCAACGCAAAGATCTTTATCAACCTTTACCTCAAGACCCTCTATTCTGCGAAAAATATTAAGACTACTTGAGGCATGTTTCAGAATTTTTACGTCAATACAACAACAAGGACAACAAAAACACATTCCCAAGAGATGTCCAGTATCCTCAACGCCAAATCCCACAGCCTCCTGTATGGCTCTTCCGAGTAGTGGAATCAAACCATTGTCAACGGCAAGCTTCACCCGTTCTAAGGCTTCCTCCTTTGTCGCAACATGGCCTCTGTCTTCCGTAACCAGCACTTTTAACGTATCGTCACCCATGTACATGCACCCTATGCTCTTATCGTGATCTTGACAATCGTTGAAAACTCTACAGCCACAGTTATGGAGCATTACAATATTACTCGCCTTTTCAATAAAGTGCTTAAAGACCTTAACCGGCAGAATTTGACTTTCAAATGTTCCAAGGGATTGATTGATAGGTACGAAAAATCCAATATCATCCTCAGTCGTTCGTGTTGCAGCAAGATTTCGAAAGATTGGTATTTTTGATAGTATGAAAAAATGATAATTCTTATCTCTGTTGAATCGAGCTGTTACAAAAGGTTTGCTTATTCTAACTCTTTTTTTACCTTTTTCTGTATCAATAATTTTCCAACCTTCAGTGTAATTTATTTTAAATCCCCCTTTATAACCCGGACCGTAGCCAAACTCAAAGCGTTCACCCTTTAATAATCGAACCGCTAGATCGTTATTTCTAATTACCAATGTAACGTCAGGCTCCTCTAACTTTTCTCCGAATTTGTAAGATATTTTATCTATCTCAAAGATTTGATATCCTAAGATTCCACAGATCTTCCATTGAACTTTAAATTTTCCAACATCTTTCATGTCTTTCTGATAAATTTTATCTTCCGATGCTCTTTCTTCGTCATCCTTCAGCATTTTCTTGAATAAAGATTCGATTTCTCCTTTATTATCTACCATTATTTTCACCTTGAATATTCTTAAATAGAATTTGTTTAATATACTTTTAAAACTTATTCAATTTTTTAATATAAACAAATATGTAATATTATATTATAGCGTCATTAGACTAATACATGGTAAAAATTTGAAATGATGGACACATTTTATGTTTAATTAAGTATCAAAACAATGATATAAAGATAACCTAAAAATTCTAAAAGCCTAAAGAAGAGAGAAAAAAAATAGGTTTTAAATTATTATAACCCGAGCTTTTCCAGCTCAGCTTTATTTTTTAATACCACATCCTGAGTTAGAGGGAAAAATTTCCAAAAAACCAGAGTTCCCGCGAATAAAACTATCGCTGGAATGACTCCCTGAAGAAGGCGGATACCTATAAGTACTAAGTTCATGTCAGGAACCACGGCAGCCATTTCGCTATAAGTATCATGTCCGGCAACGAACCCTGTAAGATCATGAACGACTGCGAAAATTAATTCGTCAATTGTTGAAACAAGGCGACCAAGAAATGCAGAAATTCCGATGAGAACTCCTTTTTGGTTTTTCCCCGTCTTAACAATAAAATCCTCAACCACACTCGGAAAGAGTATAGCGGTTGAGTATGCGTTTGTGCCTCCATAGGCGAATCCGAGAATGAATGCCATGATTAGTAAATCAAAAAGTTCCTGAAAGAATGTCAAGGGAATTAACGCAGCACATGGTGCGAGACTCGCAACCACGAACGCTTTCTTGTTGTTGTTTATTTTCTTGATATACTTGAGCCAGAAAGGAAGAGATATCAAGGTACCCATGAGAAATATACCTAAAATAAGAATATATGTATCGTAACCAACCTGTAAAACAAAATTTGTTGTATATGACATATTTGCTACCAAAATGGATAATGATATGGCATAGCACATTCCAAATATAAACCATACCATGAAACTTTTCGATTTTATAAGTTCTATAAAGGCTTTAAGTAAATTCATTCGCTTATAATCAGTTTTGGTTGAAAAATACCTATCAATCATTATTTTATCCTCACGGGCGCTAGGAAGATACAAAATAGCAAAAAGAAGAGATATTATCGCGACTATCCCTCCCATTATGGCAAAACTGGTTTTTGGATCACCAGGAATAATATCAATAAAAAGAGCAGGTAATAAAAGCCCGAGGATATTTGCTAACATATCGATAGGTGTATAATATTTTGCGAATGTCCGACGTTCTTCCTTCGTTCGAAACTTATCTACCCGAAGTGCGCTGTTATTAACATGCACAAGCGTGCTAAAGGTGTTAAGTACAAGCAATGATAATATTAGCCACCCAAAAATAGGCCAAGGATTTGCAGAAACATCGATATCTGGGGCGGAAAAGAGCAGGTAGACAGAAAGGGGCCAAGGGATAATGCTTATGAGGATCCATGGAAAACGTCTTCCCCATTTTCTCGTGAATCTTGTGTTCCGATCGACCAGAAACCCAAGAATAGGATTGCTAATTGCACTATATACCGCAAAGATACTCAAGGCAAGGAAAACTCCCCATGCACTTAATCCGATAACAACTTCATAATAGAAAAGTAAAAATCCCGAGTAAACGCCACCTATTATTGAGTCGGGAAGTTGAAAAAAAGCATTGGAAAGAAAGATCCATTTTGAATGCCTTGTTTTAGGAGATTGAACATTTTTAATAGAATTTTTGTTGTTAGCTTCATTCATTACAAATTATCACTATCTTTTTCTTTTTAATTTATATTTTACTTGAATAGTAAAGTGGTTTTCATTACTACTTTAGAATTATAAAGCTTTCGTTTTTTCTCTAATACTACCTAATTATCATAGCGAAACTCTTTAAATTATATTATATACTAAATACTTTTAAACATTTATCATTGTATTTAAATCTTATGTCCATTGTCCATTAAAAATATGTAATATTATATTATAGCGTCATTGTACTAATATATAGTAAAAATTTGAAATGATAGACACATTTTATATTTAATTAAGCGACATTCAGAGTATTAAAGATTTTTCATTTCTTAAGAAACTAAGAAAAAGATGATTTAATGATTTCTCGTTCTTAACCACTTCCTAAATAAATAAAGTAAAGAGAAGTGGATTTCTTTTCCATTTTAAAATCCTTTTTAAAAAAAACTTTTAATCCTATTCATGTAAATTTTTGAATTCTTTTTTTAATAGCTCTTTTAAGAGAATTGAAATATCATGTTTGGGATCTCCATTCATTGGACTTTCAATAGCTGTTTTTTCACCTCTAGGATGAAAATGATGAGGTTTAGAATTCACATTCCACATATCATCATAATTATCATAACGGATTCTATCAAGAGGTTCTTGGGAAAAAATTAAGTGATAAGAATATTCATTATAATCATTATACCGAATATAAAGGACTAATCCCTTAAAAAAAGTAATTTTTAAAAACGGGCGTTCATCATCAATAAACTCATCTTTAATTTCTGAAAGTAGTTCATTAAGTAGGATTTTACGAGCAGCAGCAAGTTTATCGAGAGCTGTCAAAATATCCTGCTCCTACAATGAATTAATTAGCTCGTTTAATTTTTTTTCTTCAAGTAATAGTTGTTTAAGATCAATAGCATCATTTTCTGCTTCTGAATAAGTTCCGTTTTTTGCTTTTTCTAAAAATGCTGACGCCTCGGTGTCATTCCATCTTTTTAATATTTTATTTAAATGTTCTTGAATATTTCTTAATTTATAACTAATTAAATCTTCAGCTACTTCCTTATCAATAGATACTTTCATTACTCTTCAATATTTTAACAATCATTCTTTTATTTAAATTTTGCTTTATTGATATATTTGAAAAAGTAGTAAGGATCGAGTGATTCATTTAAGATAAATTAAAAAACTTCGCGATTATTTTATAAAGATATTATTGATCATGTAATATTATAATATAGCGTCATTATACTAATATATAGTAAAAATTTGAAATGATAGACACATTTTATATTTAATCAAGCGACATTCGGAGTATTAAAGATTTTTCATTTCTTAAGAAACTAAGAAAAAGATAATCCTGTGAATTAAGTTAAAGGATCTTAAGAACATTCTTGGCAATACTAAAGAAAAAAGCCTATCTCAAAAATAATCAAAAAATTATTTGTCACCATGATTTAATATGAATGGAAATATTCCTAGAATGCATATAATGAAGCTCACATACCATAAGGGAACCCTTCTAATTCACGGAGAATATAGCGTTCCCTACTCTAAATGGGACCCTCGAGCAAAAAATTATAGGGCTCAAGCGTTGTTTTATAAAGATATTATTGATTATTTGGAAAACTCGAACATTTCCTACGAAGATAACGTTTTAGATTTAGTTCCTTGTAATGAATTGGTTTCAAATGTCAAATTAAGAGATTATCAAGACGAAGCCCTGGAACAATGGTTAAAACAGAAAAAAGGAGTCGTGGTCATGCCGACTGGCTCTGGAAAAACCATTCTTGCGATTAAAATTATAGAGAATGTTAATGCTTCAACGCTTATTATTGTCCCCACGTTAGATCTCGTCTCACAGTGGAAAGAGATGTTGGAAAAAGCTTTTATTCTTCCTATCGGAGAGTTTACTGGTTCAAAAAAAGATTTACGAGCCATTACGGTATCAACCTACGATTCTGCTTACATAAACTCTGAGAACTTGGGAAATAAGTTTAAATTACTCGTTTTTGACGAAGTCCATCATCTTCCTTCGGAAGGATATAGACAAATCGCGGAGATGTTTGCCGCTCCATTCAGGTTAGGATTGACGGCGACTTACGAGAGACCAGACAATCTGCACGAAGAATTGCCGAGATTAATCGGAGGGAAGGTATTTGAAATAAAAGTTGGCGAGTTGTCTGGTAATTATCTAGCAGAATACGAGATATCTACGATAAAAGTTGCTCTAACGGAGGAAGAGGAAAAAAAATATCACGATTCATATAAAGTATTTAGAGATTACTTGATAAAGCGGAATATTAGAATGAACAAGGCGAGCGATTTTAAAAAAATAGTGATGCGTTCAGGGACAGATCCAGAAGCGAGAAAGGCGATTTTATCGAGAAATCGGGCCGAAAGGATTGCGTATAATTCAAAAAACAAGATAGAAAAAATTAAAGAACTGTTAAATAGGGAAGATAGGACAATAATATTTACGAGATATAACGACATGGTGCACGCCATTTCAAGGCGATTTTTCATTCCGTGCATTACTCATAAAACGGACGCAAGAGAAAGAAAGGTAATTTTAAAAAAATTTAAAAATGGAAAGTATTCTACCATTATTTCTTCTCATGTGTTAGACGAAGGGATCAATGTTCCAGAAGCTAATATTGGAATCATATTGAGCGGGACAGGGAGTTCAAGAGAGTTCGTACAAAGATTAGGTCGATTGTTAAGACCTCAAGAAGGGAAAAAGGCGATTTTATACGAACTCATATCAAAAAGAACGATGGAGATAAGAACATCGTATAGGAGGAAAAAATAATGCTACCAAAAGAATTACTTGTCGTGTCTAGAAGGAAAGGGAACGTAAAACCGAGATTTCTTGGAAATTTATTGCTCGCAGAAAAGATAATAGATGTTTTTAAAAAATTTTTAGGAAAAAAATACAAGGAATTGGAACAAGAATTAGTTGACATGGAACAAGAAAATGAAAACTATAAAGTCATTCGAGGTTTAAAAACTCTTTTAATGAGAAATTGCGAACTTGAAACAAATTCTGCGTTAGATTGCAAGGAAGTTAGGAGCTTTTTGTTTGAAAGAGGTCTTGTTGTAGACGAGGAGGAGAGAAATAACATCTTGAAAGAAGCGAGCATTTATTTTGAAACTTCTGAAGAAAAGGTAGAAGACGCGATTTTTTCTGAATTAATTGAAGAGCAGGTTTTAAAAAAAGTAAAATTCATTACGCCATTAGAATTAGTAAAGAAGTACAATTTGTCCCTGGTTCAAACATTATTATTTAACGCTTTAGAGTTAACTTTTTCCGTGGAAGGAAATTATCAACAAATTTTTAGGCAAGTAAATTATCTTGGATTAATATACGAAATTGAAAAAGACGAGATAAAAATAACGGGACCCGCTTCGTTATTTAAGAAAACAAAAAAGTACGGCGCGTCCTTGGCAAGAATTATTCCTCATGTGATTAAAGCAGGGATTTGGAAAATAATGGCTAAGATTGAAATGTCCTGGGGTAATGAATCCAGAATATATGATTTTGAGTTGAATCACGACGATGATGTTTTATTGCCGATTTATCACGACCAAATAATTCCCTTTGATAGCGAAGTGGAAGCTCAGTTCTATCGAGATTTTAAATTACATGATATGGGATGGGAAATAAGAAGAGAACCAACAATGATAAAGGCAGGAAAATACGTGACTATTCCAGATTTTGGATTTTATAAACACGGATTGGAGGTTTATTTAGAAGTAGTTGGATTTTGGACGCCCGAATACATAAAAAAGAAAATAAAGAAACTTAATGATGCTGATGTTAAAGTAATGGTCGTGGTAAACGAAAACTTAAACTGCAAAAAAGAAGATTTCCCAGGAAAGGTGATATTTTACAAAAAGAGAATTCCAATAAAGCCAATAATTAAAATTTTGAAAGAAATCGACGAAAATCACGTTAAAAAGGAGATGAAAACGATTAGGAATTTAACATTGAACGAAGAAATTGTTCTAATCAAAGAAAAAGCTAAGGAATTAAACGTGAGCCCTGAGGCTTTAGAGCGAGTAGATATAGCAAATTATATTGTTATTGGAAATAAATTTGTCTCGCGAAAATTTTTTCAAAAGGTTAAAGAAGGTATTGGTAATGAAAGAGATTATAAAAAAATAGAGAAAATTTTACATGAACACGGATTAACACCTAACGCTTTAGATTACATGGGTTATAAAGTCGTGTGGAAAGGTTTAACCCCCATAAAAATTTTAAAAAAATAAATAATCATTAGTCTTAGATTTAATAGCGAAATAAAGTTATTACCGTTGACTTACGTGAAAAAATGAGGAATAAATGATGAATTTTTAAACATTCAACGCATAAATATTACTAACATTAGATTATAAATTTTTTTTTAGAGTTAATTAAAATGAGCGAACAGTACAAGTATATCGTAATAGGCGCTGGAATTGCCGGAATACATATTGGAGCATTATTGTCGCAGCATGGGAAAACGCTTATTCTCGAAAAAACGAATGAAATTGGAGGAAGAGCCAGAGTTGTTGATATAGATGGATTTAAGCTCGATTTTGGTCCCCATCCAATACGGTTTGGTCCCGATAGCTCTCTTGCTAAATCTTTAAACGATATCGGCAAATCTATTGAATTTATTAAACCTGGAGATTTTTGGGCTTTTTTAGATGACGGTACAAAAACCATTTTTCCCGCAGGTGATGCTAAAGCAATAAAAAAGAGTAAAATGATCCCTTTCATGGAAACAATAGAATTAATACTACAAGTTAGAAAAAAAATGGAAATTAAGGATTTTGAAGCCTTATACGACATGTCATTGGAAGAGTGGATGAAACAAGAAAATCTCATCCCCGAAATTAAAAGATATTTAACGATGACTTGTTCGGCAGTGCAAGTAAATCCTTTTCCGGAGAGAGCCTCTGCGGGCGAGTTATTGCATACCATTAGAAAAATTTTAGAGATAGGAAGCATATATTATCCGAAAGGAGGATGGGGGTCGATTTTCTCTAATTTCGAAGAGAAAATTAAAGAAAATGGTGAAATCCGTTTAGGAAGTGAAGTTTCTGAAATTGTCGTGGAAAATAAAAAGGCCGTTGGAGTTAAAGTTGGTGAAGAATTAATAAAGGGTAATATCATCGTCTCAACCATGCCTGTTCAGCAATTATTCACCATTCTAGACGAAAATTCGTGTAGCAATGAATTTGTTGAGCAATGTAAAAATTTGAGACCTACAGCGGGTATTTCAATAGACTTCTGTTTGTCTAAACCAATAACAGATATTGACTTCTTCTTTTTTGAAAAACCTTTAGTATTTGGATTTGTGCCTTCTAATTTATCTCCTGAAATCGCACCCGAAGGTAAATCCATCGTGTCGTTCTTTTCTGCTAAAAATGTCGAAGACATTAAAAACAAGGAGAAATCTAAAGAACTTCATCAAGAGTTAAGAAAGACAATATTGAGATTTTTCCCAGAGATTGAAGATTATACTTTACATGAAAGACCATTATTTTTTGAGATGGTTGATGGCGTAGAAGCGAATATAAATCAACATAGATTAAAAAGACCGGGAAACATAATTGAAGGTATTGACAATCTCTTTATTACTGGAGATTCAGTAGGTGGTGGAAAGGGTTCTAGTGGAGGTGATATTGGTCACACTTCTGTCCGAAAGTGTTTTAGAAAAATAATAGAAATTTAAGGCTTTAGTGATAATATCATATCTAAGCAAGCATTATTCAAAAGAAGATGTGGAACTCGAAATTTACGGACCGGAGTGCATCGATGAACACCTTTCCATTGATTTTACTTTAATCTTACCAGGATCGAGAATTAATCTTAATAATGGTTTTGTTGAGGTTTTTAAGAACGATTGCTGGAAAGCGGAAGGATGTGTTGCTTATTTAATTACAATAGAAAATAAAAAAATATTACACACAGCGGATTCATGTTAATAGTGGTAGTTAATAATACTTTACTATTAAAACTAATGTTGATTATTATTGTTTTACATTTGAAATCTGAAACATGACTATAAAATCTCAAGTGTGGATTAATTATTTATATATGGTTTTACAATTAATAATATATAAAATTTGAAATGGAAAAAAAAATGATCATTAGCACGAACTTAGGTGAAGTTAAAGGATACATGAGAAAAGGCGTGACAAAATTTAAGGGCATACCTTATGCGGCACCACCCGTGGGAGAATTGCGTTTCTGCCCGCCTGAAGCTAGAGAGCCGTGGAGTGGCGTGTTGGATGCTACAGAATTCGGTCCAACTGCCCCTCAATTACCTTCAGTTCTTTCAGCAATGTTTGGTCAAAAATATAAGCAAAGCGAAGCTGAATGTTTAAATCTCAATGTTTGGACCCCTGGCGGGGACCAAGCAAAACGACCAGTGATGGTGTGGATACATGGAGGCGGTTTTGTCCAGGGTAGTGGCATTGATTTAGACGGAGCGCGCCTAGCACTGAGGGGAAATGTCGTTATAGTGTCCATAAACTACCGTTTGGGACCTTTGGGATTTTTTTATATTCCCGAAATAACTGCTAATGTGGGTTTGCTTGATCAAATTGCCGCCCTTAAATGGGTTAAAGAAAACATTGAAGCCTTTGGCGGCGATCCTAACAATGTCACTATTTTTGGTGAATCGGCGGGTAGCATGTCAGTGTGCACAATAATGGCCATGCCCGCTTCTAAAGACCTTTTTAAGCGCGCGATTGCTCAAAGCGGAGCGGTAAGTCCTCGCGCGATACACTTTAGTGAAGAGTCAAAAGAGGAAACTTCTAGGCAAATAATGACAAAAATAGGTATAAAAGAGGGGGACATTGATGCGTTGCGCGAAGTTCCTATTGAAAAACTTCTCAAAGCTGATCCTTCGCACGAAGCCGTACAAAAGGGAACATTCATGTCATCTGAAAATCTAATGTTGCGTCCTGTTGTCGATAAAAATACAATCCCTGAAAATCCTCTTGATGCATTCAGGAAAGGTTTCGCAGCGAATGTTGAACTTCTTATCGGTACCAATCAAGATGAGACAAAACTTTGGAACGCTTTAAACCCAAAATTGTCTAAGATTGACGATAAAACAATGCGTGAGCGCATTTATGCTTTTATAAGTTATCTGGGACAAGAAAAAAGTATAGCCGAGCAGTTGGTAGACACATATAAAAAGGCAAGAGAGGGAACGCTTTCAACAACTCCCCGAGATGTAATGGATGCCGTCGTTACTGATTTCATATTTCGAGTTCCGGCGATCCGATTAGCCGAGATACAAAGCTCGCATCAACCCAATACATACATGTATCTGTTCACATGGAAGGCACCAATGTTTGGCGGAAGACTGGGGGCTGCACACGCTCTTGAATTGCCTTTCGTGTTTGACTTATTATTGGACTCGGAAATTGGCTTCTTTCCAAGAAGAAACGAAGAAACCGAAGCCATCAGCCATAAAATGATGGATTCATGGATTGCATTTGCACGAACGGGAAATCCAAACCACGAGGGAATTCCGAGATGGGATCCTTATGATACTAAGAATAGAACCACAATGGTAATGGATACACAGTTTAAAGTGGTTAACGCCCCGTTCGACGCGGAACGAAGGGCTTGGGACCAAATTTTTTAATGAAATGCTGAACAAGATTACTATAAAATTGTCTATCAGTAATAAACTTAGGATAATCACTGAATCCCCATATGCGAGGGTTAAATTTAATCATCATAAAAAGCAGATATGCTGTCAGTATGATGGCAAAAATAAAACTATGAACTATAATATTATTCAGTAATGACATTATTTTCTTTTTTGTTTATCTATTTCTATTTCAAATTTTTCTTTCCTTTTCTTTTTTTTTCTTTTTCCTGGAACCCAAGCGAAGATATCTAAAAAGCCTATATACGGCATATCTACATCTCTCTCTAACAGAATTACTACGATAAGAATCATCAATATTATAATCGCGTAGACGAGAATTCCAATAATCATGACAAAGAATATCGCCAGGATTTTGAATGTTATAAACACCCATGGTTCGTTTTCTTTTTCTCCAATTTTAGTCATTCTTGCCCCGTAGAACATGATTGTTAACGATATGGTCAAAATATTAGCGGTTATTACTGGAATAGTAAATAGTAAGTTTTGGATATTAAACAGAATGATAAAAATGATTTCTGCCATGACAAGAAATAAGAGATATAACACGACATGTATGTAGAAATATCCTCTGGCGAAATACTTGCTCTGTAGATTTAACGCGATTAATCCAACCATAATAACGGCTTCGAAAGAAGTAAAAACAAACATGTGAACTCGTAAAGACAAAAAATCGCTAATTAAATGAAAGGGAATTCCAATCATGCCTGCAGAAAAGGTAAAAATAAAAAATAGATAAATGCTTTGTCTTATTCTACCATCCCGTGCAACGTAAAATATAACAACAAATAAAATTATAATAGCACTAAGGCTGAAAAGATAAATTACATAAAAAACTAAATTTAACTCCCACCCCAAGAATAAGGTTTTAAAAAACAAATCGCCCAGCACCCATGATAGAGATCCCATTAATAAAGCAGGTAAGATTTTTTTTTGAAAAGTCGCTCGCTGAGATGGTTTTAAGATAAATTTTAACTTCTTTTCTTTTTTAGCTTTGGTCTCTTTGCTAAATGATTTGCCACAAGATCCACAATATTTTGTGTTTTTTCTAAGAAGACTTCCACAATAAGGACAATGTTCGGTCAATCGAATTTACCAAGAATTATCTCAAATTTGTTTGTGAATATAATATCTATTCAAATTAATAAAGATTTCCCATGTCTATTATAATAGTCTACATTTAATTTCAAGGAATCATGGTGAATGAAAATATTTATAAACTCGTTATTCATAGATTTATCTGAAATAAATATTCATTCATAAAGTTCTAAATTTGAATCGAGGCAGATTATTCAATGACATCTTGTCGGTTCTTAGGTAATGCGTGTGTAGAAATAATAAGCGAGAAAGACCACATTATTCTCGATCCCGTGTTTCTTACTTCCCCTCAAGAAGGAATCGAGAAAATCTTCATAACGCACCACCATTCGGACCATATTTCGGTCGATAAGCTTTTCGAAATCCGCCAACAATACGCAAAAGAAAGTAGTGAGCTTGAAATTTACGGTCCAAAAGGCATCCAAGATGAATTTGATATAGAAATCGTTCATGTAGATTCAGGGTCTAAAATCAAGCTTAACGATGGCGTAGTGGAAGTACTTGAAAATAATTGTTGGAAAGCTGGGGATTGCGTGGCATTCTTAGTTACGATTGAAGGTAAACTAATATTACACACGGCGGACTCCGCGAGCTTTTCGGATCAACTAAGGGGCCTTAAAGACGAGATTGATTGTTGTTTTGTTGCGTGTTTTGAGAGCAATTTTAACGATTATTTGGAGTTTATAAAGAAAATTACACCAAAAATGGCAATTCCATATCATTTCACAGTTGAAAAAATAGAAGAGGCTAAAAAATTAGTCGATTTTTTTAAAAAAAATAATATCTATTCAGAATTTCTCTCAATAGGACAAGAATTTGAATTTTAGAGCGATTTGCACTTTTTCATGTTTTATCGCAAAATTAACTGAGCAAAACAAAAACTATAAAATATTGAAAGATTCATGAAAAAAGATTATAGCGCATGTTCCGACTCAATCGTTCGAAGGCCGTGTCCTCATTGCGGTCAGTTATATCTTTCAAACTTAAAAAGTTGTTCCAAATGCGGAGAGCCTTTAACGCCACTTTTAGACCCTGCTCGAGCGAAAGACAATTTAAAACCGTCTAAAAGCGAATTGAACGATAAAGATTATATCGAACTCATTGAATCGGTAATTTGTAAACCCATCCCCCTCCTTGATAAAATAAGTACTATATCTATAGGATACAAGGAAATTAATGGACGAGTAATAGGGCT
>JAUXAJ010000257.1 GCA_030620005.1 Promethearchaeota archaeon
AGAAAAAGGGAAACGATGATAATGAAATTAGCGACATTTTAAAAGAGAAAGAAAAATTCTATGCGGAGGAAGACCTTAGTCCTGAAGTTAAAAGCATTCTTGACGACGTATTTGCCGAAATGGTTGGTAATGATGCTCAAAATGAAACGATTATAACCTCTAAGGGTACAATCATTAAGGAACAAGAAATTAAAGAAACTCAAGGCTCTGATGTATTAAAGGAGAAAGAAAAATTCTATGCGGAGGAAGACCTTAGTCCTGAAGTTAAAAGCATTCTTGACGACGTATTTGCCGAAATGGTTGGTATTGAAGCTCAAAACGAAACGATTATAGCCTCTGAGGATTCAGGAATCGTTGAAATAAAGGAAAAACCTAAAAAAATAATAATTGAAACGAAAAAAAATCTTGCTAGTGAAACATTAGAACCATCTCTAGAAAAAAGAATAAAAGAACTAGAAAAACAAGTTGAAGAGTACCATAAAAAAATTCAGGAAATAGAAGATAAAGAATTAGAATATGAAGAGAAAATTAAAGTATATGAACAAAAGAGCAAGACTATAGAGGAAACCAAAAGAGAGTTTGAAGAAAGGAGTAAACTCTTGGATGAGAGTAGAAAAGAGTTCGAAGAACGCGGTAAAAAACTACAGAAAGCAAGAGAAACATTCATGCAATTAAGTAAACAATTAGAAGAGAAAAAGACTGAAATTCATAAGAGAGAAACGAATATATCAAGGATGCAAAAGACTTTAGAACAAAATTGGTTAAAATTTGAAGAAGATAAAAAAGCAATAGAAAAGATCAAACAAAAATATAAAACAACTTCGTCAGAAATAGGATTCAAATCAAAAGAGTTAGCTCATGATGTTTATCCAAACCAATATATAGAAGGAGATAATTGGAGTTCCGATGAAACAAGTAGAATGGAAAAGGGAAAGGTCGATGTTTTACAAGATATACTTCAAGAACTATTATATCAAGGTGGTTTTCAATCGTGTTTTTTAATTGATGGAAAAGGGATGATAATAGCAGAATATTCTAAAACAGAATTTGATTCGTTGGCAATTGGAGCCATGTTTTCGTTAATTATTACATCTGTTTTAAGGACAGTTAAAAATTTAAGTTTAAATGAGTTGGAATATTTTAAACTATCTTCTGTTAATGGAGAATTTCTGGTAAGGAATATCGAAATCGCCGGTTATGAAAGAAATCTCATCCTTCTTGCTTATTACGACGAATCTGATTCAGTTATTTCAAACCATAAACAGACCCTATCGAAAAAAACGATTAAAAACATTTTAAAAAGCGTTAAAAAAGACTTTTATGAATATAGAAAAGGTTTAAAAATCTCATGGGCTTTTGATAACCTGGCTGATAAAGTTGACTTTTTAAAGCAAAAATATGGCACGATTGATGGAAACATTGAGCTTATAAGAACTAATCTATTGAATAAAGGTTCACTTAAAATCATGGAATTATTTGAAAAATAATTATTAATTTCTTTATTTATCATTATTTTCAAGAATAAATTCTTTTTTTTTTTTTAAAATTTTTATAAAAACAAAGATTTTTTATATAAAATTATATCTATTTATAAGTAGGTTAAAATACAGGTAAGTGATCGCCACGGTTGAAAATGGGGAATTAACAGATGAAAATAGGGAATTAACAGATGAAAATAGGAAATTAACAGATGAACAAAGGAATTACGAATCTGAAACGGGAAAAAGAGCAGTTTGGAGGGAAAAAATTACTAAGGGATTTGAGAAATGGCAGAAAGGTGAAAAGATATACGGAGAAGACAGAAAAGGCGTGGGCATATTAGTTTCTGACGAAACAAAAACAAAATGGCAGGATTTTGCCAAAGCATATAAATTTAGTACAATTTCCAAGTTAATACGGGAGGCTGTTAACTTTTATATAGATTTTAAGTCAAATAAAACTTCTTTTAAAAACATTTCAAAACTTTCCCATTCATTAAAAGAACCTCTAACTTCAATACAAGGATTTTCACAATTGATAATTGAAAACGAATCAAGTGATTTAAAACCCTCTGTTTTAGTAAAAATAAAGGAAATATTGAATCAAAGCATATATCTTGAAAATAAAATAAACGAGATAATTAGCGATATTGAACCTCAAGAATCTAAATATGAAATTTTAGTAATAGAAGATGATTCAGCTACAATTACAGTATTAATGGATTATTTTGAATCAAAGGGGCACACGTGCAAGGGTGTTTCTACGGGGTCAAAGGGCTTAAAGGAGTTAAATGTGTCCATTCCAAAAGTAATACTGCTGGATATAATTCTGCCCGATATAAATGGATATGATATTTGTAAAAAAATTAAAAAAGCCGTAAACCTAAAAAATATTCCAGTGTACTTCATAACAGCAATTCCAGAAATAGAAGTCAAACAAAAATTGGAAGAGACTGGAGCAGATGGATACTTTTTAAAACCTTTTAAATTCAAACAATTTCAGATTTTATTAGATTATTTATAAACAATTTATAAATTAATGGGTTAATCATGGTAATCTAATTGTAAAAATTGATCCTTGGTTTCTTCCTTTAGATTCTAGCCATATCTTTCCACCGTGTAGATGTACTATTTCTCTTGAAATATATAATCCTAATCCAGTTCCTTCGGTATCAATATGCATTCCTTTTCCGTATCTTTCTAATTTTCCAAATTTTTGAAATATTTTAGATTTTTCAGTAGCCGTGAACCCTACCCCTGTGTCCCTTACAATAATATCAACATAATTGGCATGTTTACTTATACTAACAAAAATCGTGCCTTTTGGGGGAGTATATTTTATGGCATTTGTTAATAAATTTAGAATGACTTGTTCAATTCTGATTCGATCAACATTTACAAGAATTTCTACTTCAACATTAAAATTCAAAGTCTGTTCACGATCTTCAACCAAATAATTCGTGTCGTTAATACAATCTTTAATAATTTCCACGATATTTTCTCTTCTTTTTTCTAATTTCAATTTCCCTGCTTCTATTTGAGAAGTATCTAGTAAGTCTTTTATTAAATGTTCTAGTCTTTCACTTCCTTTTATAATAATCTTTGTGAGTCTTTCTGCTCTTTCATCAAAATCATCTTTATATAAATCCATTAATAGCGTTGACGCGCTATATATGGAATTTAATGGTGTCTTCAACTCATGAGACGCTCTGTAGATAAATTCAGACTTTATTTTATCGAGCTCTTTTAGTTTTATGTTTTCTTTTTTAACTATCAGTTCTGCTTTCTTTCTTGCCGAAATATCTTCCATGACGAATTGTATGTAATTAATATCTCCTATATCAATTGAGGATATGAAAATTTCTAACCACATTTTTCTATCGGAACGATTTATAAATTCAATTTCGAAAGGCGCGTTCTTTAAAATCATTTGGTATTTAATCGCTCGTTTTAAAATTACTTGAGTTCTCTTGATAGGAAAAAGTTCAATAATATTTTTACCTATTATCTCAATTAGGGGAAGTTCCAAATATTTTTCAGTTTTTTCATTACATTCTATTATAATTCCCTTTATATCTAATAATATGATGGAGTTTGGAGATGTTGTTACGAGGTTTCGATATTTATTCTCCGATTTTCTTAATTTTTCTTCGATTAATTTTCGTTCGGTGATATCGTGGCTTATGTTTAAAGTTGCGGGCCGTCCATCATATGTGATGGCCTTGGAATATTGTTCTATCCATTTTAATTTTCCTGATTTAGTAATTACCTTATAAGTAAAGTGTTTCAATGTCTTATTACTTTCACCATTGCGCAAATTTCTTTCTTGTCCCATTATATATTGCAAGTCATCAGGATGTATTATCTTGGCAAATTCTTTAGCTTTCCACGATAAGATTTCTTCGCGCGAATATTCGTTAATTAAAGCTGCAGCTTCATTTATATATTTTACTTCGCTATCTTGAATAATAAATATACCTAATAACAATTGTTCGGAAATTGTTCTAAACTTTTCTTCCGATTCTTTTAGTGCTTCTTCCGCCTGCATCCTAGCAATCACAGTGGCTAATTCTCTTCCTATAGACATGAGGAGATCTTTTTCTTCATTTGAGAAAGTATATCGGCTTTTTGATACGATATTAAAGGCTCCAATGATTTTATTTTTCACTTGTAAAGGAATGGTGGCCAAAGATAAGAATCCCCATTTATTTGAACGATAAGAATTGATTTCATGATAATTCTCTGTGAATATCGATTCGTCTTTAATAAAAACACCTTCGTAGTTTTTTTCAGTAATTTCTGCGATCTTTACTTCTTCAACAAAATCTAAAGGAAGCCCCTCATGGCAGGCCAAAAACGCTATTTTTTCTGATTTATCCATTAAATAGATTCCTCCTCCGTCAAAATTCATTAGGTCTAAAATTGAACTTAGTATTTTCTTTATTAAAAGAGATAAATCCTTTGCCTTATTGCCAGATATAATGATTTTATTTAGAACTTCTAATTTCTGTGTATGACTTTTTAATTTTTCTTCAGATTCTTTTTTTTCCGTAATGTCATAACATATTACTAAGAAGTAGGGTTCATTTCCGATTCTTGCTAATGTAGATCGCAGATTTATCCATCTCAAGCTCCCATCTTTTCTATAGAATTGTAGATTCCAAGGAGATTGATCGACTCTATTTATTAATTCTTGACCTCGTTCAATAATTCCTGGAAAAAATTTTGATGGTATTAAACTACTGTTTTTATACTTCAAGCCTATAATTTCTTCTTTATGATATCCTGTCAATTTTTCCAACGCAGGGTTACAAGCAATAATTTTTCCGCTTAAATCGAGCATTAAGATTGAAAAGGGTGAATTCTCAAATAAGTGCCTATATTTCTTTTCAGATTCTGATAGTTTATGCTCGGCTTCTTTTTTGGCTGTAATATCCTGAATTATTACTTGAATTAACAGCTTATTTTCCAGCTCGACAATATTCCTATGAGATTGAATCCAAATTTTATCCCCATCTTTCTTTCTTATTTGGAGTTCAATAGGTTCTAATATTTTTCCTTTAATTAACTTGTTAAATTTTTTCAAGAAGGGCTGTAAAATATTTTTTTGAAATAATTCCAGTATATCCTTACCAAGAAGTTCAGATTTTTGGTATCCAAATATTTTTTGCGTGGAATCATTACAATTTTCAACAATACCTTTCTGATTTATTATAATTACTGAAAATGGAGATGTTTCAAATAAGTGACGATATTTTTCTTGTGAAATCTTTATTCTATTCATTAATTTTGCGTTTAATATACTTAATCTTTCTTCCGATTCTTTTAATCTTTGTTCGTTCAGCTTGTATTCCGTAATATCTCGTATAAATACCGCAACTTCATTTTTCGAAAAATATATTATTCGAGCTTCGTAGTGACGAATCATCTTTTTCAATGGAAGGCTATATATAAGATTGTTAGGTTCTTGTGTTTCTATGGTCCTTTTTATAGCGTTTTCCATATGAAACGCCAAGTCTTTAGGAAAGATCTCTGTAACTTTTTTTCCAAGAAATTCTTTTGGGGGTAAATACAAATCTTCTTCTTTACCTTTATATGCTAAAATTGCTCCTTCACTTGAAACCATAAAAAATAAATCTGGGATGGTTTTCAATATCTTTCCATCCAAATCAAACTCAACAGTTTCGTCTTGAACGTTACTTAACAAGTCTCGGGGATTAACATCCGACTTTCTGATTGATGTGCCTGATGATGGATTTGTATGAATTACAATTTCATTAATTTTTTCAATAAATTTTTTGTAAATGCCGTTGCTTTTAAAATCATCGGGCTTAAGATTCTTTAAAGCAACTACATACTTATCTTTCAATTTGTTTAATTCTTTATTAAAATTAAGAATCAAATGATCTAATTCAATCAACATGCCTCATCTCTTAGTGTTTGTAGAGTTTGGAACTAAGATATATATCTAGCTTATTATTTTCTAAATTTGTAAAAAAATATTTAATATTACGGAAATTGTTGTTTGTTCTACTTTAAAAAACATACAATCCACAATAAAGAATAATGAAAAATTTTTTCTTAGAATTTGAATTAATTAAAGATAAAGGGAAACGATTTCTTTTCATAACTCAAGATCTTAAAGAGGGAGAAGAAATCCTTCGTCTCGTTCTTCATCTGATTAAAATAATACAAATAATCATCAGTTGGGTCAGAATATTCAAAAAAAAAATCATTTCCCATGTTAATTAAGTAAGATTCATAATTTAATTTCACCATCAATTCTTACAATTCTTCCATCAACATGTAGTCGATTGTCGCAGAATAGTTCAATACATTTAGGGAAGATTTTATGCTCCCACTCTAAAACTCTGGGACCTAAAGTCTCTTCCGTGTCTGTATCGTAGACTTGAACGCATTTTTGCATGATGATTGGGCCATGATCTTCTTCTGGATCAATAAAATGAACGGTACATCCAGAAACTTTAACTCCATATGTTAATACATCCCCATGTGCGTGCATTCCTTTAAAGCTCGGTAAAAGTGACGGGTGAATGTTCATAACTCTTTTTTCAAAAGCATCTATAAACACTTTACTAATTAATCTCATGTATCCAACCAAAACTATGAGTTCACATTCGTATTTTTTAAGAACATCAATCATTTTTTGATCAAATTCTTCTCGCGTGCCCTGGTGTTTGTCAGATTCGATTAACACGGAGGGAATATCGTGTTTTTTCGCCCGTTTCATGCAATAAGCCCCAGCTTTATTACAAATTAACACTTCCACTGTCGCCTTGTCCTTTAATATTCCCGTCTCAGTAGCGACAACAACCGCTTCGAAGTTAGAGCCTGAGCCAGATGCGATTGCTCCGATTTTTAATTTGTTCATAATTCGAATTAATTTTTTAAAATAAAAAAAATTATTTAAATATTTTAAATAATTAAATTGATATTTTTAATTAGAATGATAACAAGTCAAATTATTTAATAGAGTAAGGTTTTTATTTGAGTAATTGTATAATTACTTAGTTAGAAAATTAAAATTCTTTCTAAAAATAGATCTCTTAAGAAAATAGTAAGAGAGAATCATTCTATTTATTTAAAAAAACCATTTTAAGATAGTTAAAATTTAAGAAAATAATAACCGTAATTAATAATATCTTTAATAAAGATATCTATTGATTAGTGAATCGTATTGAAGAATTTTAAACTTCAAGGCATTTAGTAACATTGTCATGGAAACTAACAAAAAAAAATTAAATTTAGATTTAAAATTAATTATTTAATGAAGATTTATGAGTTTTGAAATCGAATTAAAAAGAATTAAAGATCAAATAATTCAAAATCTCCCTCCTGAAATAAAGGTTCAAAGAATTGAGTTTGAG
>JAUXAJ010000237.1 GCA_030620005.1 Promethearchaeota archaeon
CAAAAAAAACCGCGATAAGTGACGAAGAGCTTTTAACGGATGTAATTGATTATGGAATTCCAAGAAGAGACAGGCCCAAATTAAAACAAGTGAGTTATAAGGATTTGAAAAGCGGAATAGTTGAATTAAATGGGAAGAAAATTAGATGTTCCTCACTATCATCTCTACATCATGCCCGAAAGATTGCTGAAACCCTAAAAAAATGGATTCAGGATGGAAAATTCTTCTTAAATCCACCTGCTGAAACATTGTCCACCGAAAGAGTATTTCAACCAATGAAGATAACATCCGAACAGAAATTCGTGAAAGATTTAAAGAAAAAAGCAGAAATCTGCCATGAAGATTGCGACATTCAAGTAATTGCCAATAAAATCGTAAAGCAGAATATTAATCACATCGTAATTACAGATAAAAACGATTTTTTAAAAGGCATTGTAACGAGTTTTGATATTACTAAAGCAATGGCGACGGGTACAAACGATTTAAATGATATAATAACAAAACGCGTTATTACTGCCGCTGAAAACGATCCTGTTGATATCGCAGCTAGAAAAATGAAACTTAATAACATATCAGCATTACCAGTTGTTGATGCAAATAAGAAAGTACTCAGAATTATAACCTCGGAGGAGTTGATGTAAAAAATGACGGTCATAAATGTTACACTACCTCACGGGCTCATTAAAGAAGTTAACGATTATTCTAAAATCATTGATGAAATCTTAAAACACGATATAAGTTTTAACGTATTAAAGTTTTCAGTTAGTTCGAGTGGCGTTTCACTTCTTTTAGATGTACCGGAAGAAAATATTAATTTAATTACAGAATCTCTTAAAAAAAATGATATTACTGTTAATAAAAAAGGTAGAATTGTCATAGATTGGGAAAAATGCATAGACTGTGGCGGATGCATTTCCTTATGTCCCACGGACGCATTGCACTTTGACTCAGACGATAAATTGGAATTTTCAGAAGAAAAATGCATTGGTTGTTTAATTTGTTTGGATTCTTGTCCACGCTATGCTATTGAAGAGAGTTAGTCTTCAGAATAATTTTAAAAATATATTTTTCCTTCTTATTTTTTACACTTATTATTTTTTTTTATTTTGAATTTATTATTGCTTGGAAACGATATGTCAATCATAAATTATCACTGCTAAGTGATGACTATTATAAATCTCCCGAAATCAAATTTCTTAAAATAAATAATGAGACTTACACTTAAATTTACCTTGAAATTATGCATTTTAACCTTTTTAGTTCTGATGGAGTTGGTATATAGTACAAATAATTACCTCTCTAAAAAAATATTACGCTCTATTACCATTGCTCAGCAATGGTAATTTATAAATAAATAAAAAATAGATAATAAAATCAAGAGAATTTTTTAAAAAAAAAAAAAAAATCTTATTTACTTGTTAATATAGCTTGTATTTTATCTAATTTAGATACTATTCTGATATTTTTCGCTTTAATTTTGCCTGAGATCATTTTTTTTACAACAGCGGCAGTTGAGATTTTTCCCTCATCAATATCATCAAACATTTGTCTTGTAGTTTCCATCATTGCGTCCCAACCTAAGACTTTCTTGCTTATATTTTCTTCAGGTTTATTTGCTATTATTTCAACTGAAATGGTGCCTTTATCAACAATTATAAGAGCTGCGTAATCGTCATCACTCGGATTTAAGAGAACTTTAAATTGTGCCTTTTTAAATTTATTTTTGAACTTTTCGTTGTTATTTAATGGCTCATAATATTCTTTTATCCCTTCAGCATAACTTCCTTCAGATATAAATATCACCTTTTCTAATTTTTTTTATGATATATTTATTTGTGTTTTGAAATAATATAAAGTTAATTCTTAATGTAAAATCGTATAAATATATCCTTTAAATGAATTTTCGTTCTTTTTTCATTTTTTTATTTCCTTTTCTAAGTTAAATGGTCTCACTGGATTTTTCAATTTATTATTGACAGGTTAATGGAATTGATCATTAATCTTCGAAACTAAAAAAATTGATGTACGCAAAATCAATGTTCTGCCGTCGTGAAGGGTATAATTATCACTGCTGAGTGATGATATTATAAATCTCCCGAAACCTATCATCGTTTTTTCGCATTGAAATGCATCGTTCTTCTTCACAACCGCGCAAAATGGCAAGTAATTCGTTCAAATGAATTGTAGGAATGCCAATTTTTTCTCCATACCACTTTTCCATTTTTTCTCTATATTCAGGCTTACTAAGAGTATATAAACAAGTAGGACATGGCATTAGGAGGAAATCAGCCTTCACATTTTCGGCACTTTTTAATTTCTTAAACGTGATTCTTAAAGCATCTTTAGGGTGTAAGACTACTTGGCTGGCACCCCAACCACAACAACTCTCCCTTTCTTGGTAATCTACAGGAATACCGCCAAAAAGCTTGATTAAATCTTCCAATTTATTTTTATCCTTAAAATATGACATCTTTAAACCGTTTTCGGTTCTTTTGTCTCTCTCAAGGTTTAAATAATGACATCCATAATGTACAGCTACGTTAAGTCCTTTTAAATCAAATTTTAAAACGTTAAGGACAGCATTTCTAATTAAATAGAGAAAATCTAAATCGTGAATTAACCTTAATTTAGGATTCTCTAAAATATCATATTTTCCGGGATAGGCATTATTTCCTGATTTTTTTTTTAACCTTTCCATGATCGCTCTTGTTTTATTATAAACTTCAGGAATATTTAAAAAATCCCGACCTCTAAGCAAGCTATTATAACACCCATTACAGCTAAATAAAGTAATATCTGCTTGGTGATTCAATTCGTTAAGATTTCTCTCGTTGATTGCGGCAAATTGGGCTCTTGTTATTAAATTTCGCTGAAAAAATGTACCACTACAACAAGATTGATTTTCACACGAATTAACATCTAATTCAAGTTCTTCTAATAGATCTTGAATTCCCCATCTTACTCCCGGAAAATATTTTTCTAAACAAGCTTTAAACAAGCATAATTTCTTGTTTTTGAAAAACTCTATAGGAGTTTCAGGATATTCCTTCTCTATTTCTTCTAAATTTAACGATAGATTCTTAAATACCATTCTTTCTTACTTTTTATTTTTCTTATGTTTGGTCGTATTCTTTTTTTTACTTGCTTTAAAAACATATTTTATCCTGGCAAAATTGCATATTTCATTAAGTTCTTCAATTCTCCCTTGAGGTAAATAATTTCCTAACGGTTCTTCTACAACGATTCCCTTAGTGAGGAATCTTTCGGCCATTTCTACATATTTTCTAAGGTCGTTATACTTTGGGCCATATCCTTTTTTAAAAGATTCGTTCCTTAAATTTAATATTAACAATGGGATGTTTATACCTTCTTTTGGGCACACCCTTTTACATCTCTCACAAAGAAAACAGTACCAAATATCAGAATCCTTTAAAACGCTCTTATCGCCCCGAAGTATCTTGTTAATGATTTGCCTTATATTGAAATTAGAAATTTTGGATGCTGGACATTCTCCCACACACTTTCCACATTGAACACATTCAATTATATTCTTATTTTCATCTACATCGTCAATTAATTCCTCGTAAAGATCCCAATTCCAATCTGAATCCGAGTAATCGTCCATGATTAATATTCAACTTAGATATTCATTTGTAATTTCTTTCTATGAGAATAATATGTTTCATGGTAAAAAAAAAGTTAGTTTTTTATCAATAAACCAATGTAAAAATTAAGTTAATTATTAAAATTAAAATTTGAAAAGGGTACATCATCTAAGAAATAATTTTTTACTCCATTTTGGCAATATAAAAGCAATGTAAAATTCAATCGAAGCAGAAATAACAATTATTCTTGTAATAACTACAACGATTTCTAAGCTATACCCTACAATGGAATCAAGCACCCCGCCAATCGCATACGAGATAAAGGCAATTATTAAAAATTGACCTCTTAATTTATGTTCGGGATTTTCTGATTTTAAAGAATACAAGGCAAAATGAAAGCCTGTAGTTAAAAGAAGTATTAATGCATATATTACACCAAACACGATAACCAAACCAAATTCTACGATAAAAACTACTTCAGAAAAGATTCCCAGCTGAGATTGGTCCGTAAAGAAAAAATAAAAATAGATGGCTTCATAGATAACGGATATTACGCAAGCAATTAATATAAGCAGTATTCCTTTCTTTTCATATAATAAAATTCTTATCGCTCCCATCCAGAATATTACAAAAACAGGAATGAATGCCGTTCCAATTAAAAGATACAAATCAGCACTTATATACCACGCACCACTAATGTTAGGGTTAAAGATATGGATAAGAAATACAAGTGTGTCTGGAAACCAAGGAGTTGCCATGCCAATCCACATGATACCTACTAAAATATACACCAATTCTTTATTTTCGGAATATTTCGAGCAAATTTTAATTCCGACAAAACAAAATATTATAACAGAAAGCAAAATCATTATACCTTGAATAATTTTTATGGGCTCCAAGTCACGTCACATCTCTTTTTTTATTATTTTTTCTTAATAGATAAGAATTGATATATTTATATCTTTTTTATTAGAAAATTTTGAATTGATTAATTCATTTTGTTCTATAATAATAAACAAAATAATAAGAGATCAATTGGATTTTTAAATCGTGAATATCATGCCAAACAATCAAATTAATATTCAAAATATTGTAAAAATGGATGATTACGTTCGAAATGAGGAGAAATACGAACATATCTTTGAAGTTCAACTACCTCCTAAGAACATTAACCTATTTAAACCTCGATTTAACTTTGAGATGGGCACTCCACTTGTAGGAGATCTTTTACTTGATTTAGAGCAAGAAAACATGCTGGAAATTCATCCCTTTCCAGAATGGGTGGTGCAGTTAAAATCACGAGACAAGGTTAATAGTAAAGCGTATTTAATTGTTCCAAATTTTCCCCGGTCTTTTATTAAAAAACTATCAAGAAAACCGATTGGTCAAAAAATTAACTTGATACAGCAAGAAGTCGATAAAACAACAATCGAGGATTTATTAGCTTTCGAATACGAAGTTGGAATAAACGTGTTAGTTCCGGCATTCACACCGCATTTCTTTATATCCTCAAAAATAAACAAAGAAGCAGGAGATTCTCCACCATACTTACAAGTATTTGAACCAAATTTAGAAAACTTAACAAGAATTCTGAGGATAAAAACGACTTACTTTTTTAAATTACCTTTCAACGTCATGATTTAATAATTCTAACCTATTTCGTAAAATTGAAAAAGTAGATTGTAATATTTCAAAAAAAAATTATAAATCTTGAATAATATCGGTAATTCTGTCTACTTCTTTAAATTTTTTTTTGCGGCTTCTCATTTTTAAGGCAATAACAGTAACTATTGTTATAACTCCAATTGAACTACCAACTATAATCATGCCGATTGGACTTAATAAGAAGTCTAAAACGTTAAATTCGGGCGCAACACTAACAGAGCTCTTGATACCAATTTCTCCCTCATCTTCTTCACTAGAACCTCCACCACCACCACCTCCTGAAGGAGGAATGTAGTCGTTTGGCCATACCGTGAAAAGAATGGCAAAGTTGTTGGTATTCGTGCTTAACGCATTGTATGAATTGTAATAGGTAGTATCAAGGCCAAGATTTAATCCGCAAGTATAGCTTGATGCGTAGTCAAGATAATCGTAATTAAACAGTATATCCCCATTTTCATAAAGAATTACTTCAAATGAACCAACTAAATGTCCCGATAATGTGTAATAATCGTGCCATTCAATAATAACTCGATTTGGAGAAGTAAGGTTTTTGACAAAAATATTACAAGGACTTGTAGACGCTAGATCGTCCCAAAATGGAGCGATCGTAAAATTATAATCGCTAGATGGAAATGGCTCGTTATAAGAATCTGTTCTATTTTCAAAACTCACGAATCCATTCGTGCATATGTATATTGAATCAAATGTCATGTTATAGAATTTAAATGCAAATGGTAAGTAAAATTTTTGAGTTCCATTGTATCTATTATCAGTCCCCCATAGCTGGCAACGGACACCATCAGTTGCATCGATCCAGTCGTAAATATATTGCGGCATCATTCGATAATTTTCTATAATTCTAGAATCTTTTACAACAGGACCAATAAAGATACTAGAATTGATAATAGGGCCATCATCAGAACAATTAAAGTAATACCAGTAAGTTCCATTATTGGGTAAATATGTGCTGAAATTATAAATGCATCCATCCATGTAATTATCATCCGTAGGATTTTGTTTTACCATGGAATAAGTTGTCGAGTTTATGGTAACATTTACAAATATCGGTGCGTTGTTATCCACATCTGTATAAGTAACGGTGTACACGAAATTCGTAGTGCTGTTATATCCATAATAAGGGTTAACTTCACAACTTAACGAGGGTAAATTCTCATTAGAGTACGTTACATTTAAATCGCCATATTGAGATGTCGAATTATAATAACTGCCATCCTTACAGCCAAAAGAATAAGTATAATTGTAATCGCTTGATTGTAAATAGGTTATATATTGATAGACGCATCCATCAGTGTAATTATTGTCTAATAGATTTTGTTTTTCCAAGAAATAGTATGTTCCATTTATAGAAACATTCACGTGAGTCGGTGCGATGTTATCTATATCAGTATATACCACGCTAAAATTAAATTGCGTTGATTGATTACTTTTTGTAAGCGTTACCTTTTCGCTAGTGAGCGTGGGTTTTTTAACATTCGGTTGATACGATATATTAGCAAATCCATGGCCAGATATTGCCTTTGCCACCAAGAAATATGCTCCTGTACTTGCAGAGGTGTAGCATATGACTTCATCGTTTCCCAATTCTGAAGAAATACATGAGGCAACCAGCATAGGTTCGCCGCATGAAGTAGATGAGTTGGCGTATAAATATAAGTCAAAATCTGCTCCTAGAGGAACAGTCAAATTGAATCTATAATTTTCGCCGTTCATGAGATTAACGTGACAACCAAGTGCGTGCTTGTGGTAAGGATTTACGGTACTACTCGAAATTGTTGCATTAATTACTTCATGAGGAGACAATACTTCAGTCCAAGCTTCAATAGCGGCATCAACATTTAATCTTCCGTATCCTTCGTGAATATCTTTCCCACCACGATTAAGTAGAGGACTATCGCTAGTGTCTACTTCTCTTGTTAACGGATAGGTTTCAGTTGCCGTCATCAGTAGCAAAGCTTTGACTAACTTTGCTTGCGTTGGAGCATACTGCCATTTATTGTATCCTCCCATTGCTTCTATCAATAGATTTGCGGCTCCTGCCACGGCAGGCGTTGCCATTGAAGTGCCCAATGCAGGAGAAGTATCGTTATGAAAGCCATCCATGTTATAAAATCCTTCAGCGTCGTTATCGTTCGTGTCTGCCGAAAACATCGTAAAATCGTATCTACTCCCTCCGGGGGCTAAAATATCCGGTTTAGTTGTATACCCCGTACAAGAAGCCCCACCAGAGCTGCTATAATCAGTAACACGATCCACGCTACTCATTGCTGCAACCGTTATTACATTATCTGCATCTCCTGGCGATCCGATATTAGCACCAGCACCATCGTTTCCTGCTGCGACAACCGTTACAATCCCGACTTCCACAAGATTATTTACTGCATTAACTAATGCCGTCTGTCCAGTGCCATCTCCAAGGCTCATTGAAACAACTGTTATATTGTATATGTTTTTATTAGACAATATCCAAGATAAACCATCAATAATATCGGAACTCCAACCTGAACCTTCTTCGTCAAGTACTTTTACTCCGACAAGATGCGCATCTGGAGCTACTCCTTGCCATTCATCACCACTATTATAAAGCGGGGGATTAAAAGGCCAGTGTATTTCACCCCTGAATCTTACAATTGGGTCATCAACCCATCCATCGCCGCCATTGTCATTTAAATATATTACTATACGTAATGAGTGTTCGCCAAGAGTAGATAATGTGGCAGAATAATTTAATACATGTTCCCAATTGGAAGAAATAACATCATATGAGTCTTTTATCGTGTCTCCTTGGTATAAGTAAGCGTAAACATGTGTATAATCTTCAGGAGTATAATCCGTGAAATTACATACAATCCCCACGTATCCGGGATTTGTAACGTTGAAAACAGCTGCAGTAATAGCTATATAAGAACCATCGGGGCAAAATGGATACATGCTCGTATAATTAAAACTTAAACTATATGTAGAAACGGTTCTACCCATCCCGTCTAATTCAGATGAGCCTCCCCCCGCAGAAATTCCAGCACAGTGCGACCCGTGTCCATTATCGTCGTAAGGCTTAACTTCATCATTTACAAAATCTTTCCATCCTACAATTTTTTTTGTAAAGTCTTGATC
>JAUXAJ010000178.1 GCA_030620005.1 Promethearchaeota archaeon
AGAGAAAATAAAGTTTTATGTCGATTTGACCAGGATGATTTAGTAATAAGGACAATACTGTGAACTACCCCTTCCTAAAGGAATCCAGCAGAGAATTAACACGGGCAAGATACGGGGTTTTCGGAAGTTCGATAAGGTGGAGTATCAAGGAGGGTTATATTTCATCAAGGGTAGGATGAGTACGGGGCATGCGAAGCTGATGGGAATTGACGGTGTTGAGGCAAAGTTGAGACCGATTCCTAAATTTAATGTATTGAGAAGAGTGAGTGCGAAGAGTTCTCAGATATTTTTATAAAATGATTATAATGATATTATAAATAAAAAAATAAAAATTAATAAAGAATAAAAATTGTTGAATTATCGTATTGAACCTATATGGGTTTTATATTTAGGTACATTTCCTCCCAGAGAATGCGGAATTGCTACATTTACAAAGGATTTAACGACAGCAATGGATAAAAAATTCTCTCCTAACTTAAAATCAAAAATCGTTGCCATGAATGATAGAGGAACTCCCTTTTATAATTATCCTGAGGATGTTATATTTGAAATAAATGATGACGATATCTCCTCATATATTAATGTAGCAAAAAAAATCAACGCAATTGATAAAATAAAGCTTATAAATATTCAACACGAATTTGGAATTTTTGGAGGAAAATATGGCGATTTTCTGATAAAATTTCTTGAAAATGTGAAAATACCTGTTGTGGTAACATTACATTCGATTATTCCGAATCCTGATGATAAGTTAAAGAAAATAGTTCGTATTATTGCAGAAAAATCTTCGTGTTTAGTAGTCATGACCAAAATAGGAATTGATATTCTCAGAGAAGATTATGGAATAGAGACCGATATTATTGTCATCCCTCATGGAACACCCCCAGTACCTTTTATTCCGAGCATGAAGGAAAAAAAAGTAATGAATATTAGTAATAAGATTGTCCTATCTTCTTTTGGGCTCATGAACTCTGGAAAAGGTTACGAATACGTGATTGAAGCGCTCCCTAAAGTGGTTAAGAAATTCCCTAATATTCTATATTTAATTGTCGGTAAAACTCATCCTGTAGTAAGAAAAAAAGAAGGAGAAAAGTATAGAAATTTTCTTAAAGAAAAAGTTATAAAATTAAACCTTCAACAATACGTGAAATTTAAGAACGAATATGCATCTCTAGAAGAAATAATACATTTATTGCAAGCAACTGACATCTATATCTCATCAGGTCTGAATCCTACTCAAATTGTAAGTGGAACTTTAGCATATGCAATGTCATGTGGAAAGATGACTATATCCACACCATTTTTACATGCCAGAGATACTCTTACTCCTGATAGGGGGCTACTTATCAAGTTTAGGGATTCAAAATCATATGAAAACGCTATAATAAAAATTCTTTCGGATCCAAACTTGAAAGAAAGAATGGAAAAAAATATTTATTCTTATACGAGGAATACAACATGGCCAAATGTGGCGTTAAGTTATTGCAATTTGTTTAAAAAATTAATTGGCAAGCTTGATAACATTAAGATGACATTTCCAAAGATTAAGTTTAACCATATCAAGAAACTTACAGATGATTTCGGAATGTTACAATTCTCAAATTATACAACTCCCGATAAATTATCAGGATATACGCTTGACGATAATGCTAGAGCTTTATTAGTATATACATTTTATTTCAATATCTTTAATGATATTTCTAAATTGAACCAAATTAAAAAATATCTCGATTTTCTGAAATTTGTACAGCAAAATGATTATAAGATTTATAATTTTGTAGATCATGAAAAGAAAATAGATTTGGAGCATTGGAGCGAAGATGCCCACGGAAGAGCAATGTGGGCTCTTGGTTATCTGGTTTCTTCAGAAAAAATCTCTAATGAATTGAGAATTGAGGCTCAAACTATTTTTGAAAAAGCGATAAAGGTTATTAACAATATTAAATCTCCTAGAGCCGTTGCATTTATTATTATAGGTCTATATTTCTACAATCAGGATAAAAAATCGAATAATATCCAAATTAAAGAACTATCTGATCATTTAATTTCGCTATATTTCGATAATTCTGACGAGAAATGGAATTGGTTTGAAGAATATCTTACCTACTCAAACAGTAAACTATCAGAAGCTCTTTTTTATAGCTACAAAATAACAAAAGAAGAAAAATATTTAAAGATTGCAATAGATTCTTTAAATTTCCTTATCGCAATTACTTTTAAGAACGATTTATTTACTCCTATTGGTCAGAATGGATGGTATCTTAAAGATAGTGATAAAGCTTTTTTTGATCAACAGCCTGTAGATGTAGCTTATATGGTACAAACATTAATCCTGGCACATGAGGTAACAAAGGAGGAAAGATACATGAAACTAGCGATTTCGGCATTCAAGTGGTTTCTTGGAATAAATTCATTAAATCAAGTGATCTATGATGAAACTACTGGTGGTTGCCATGATGGTCTTGGTGAATTTTCAATAAATCTGAATCAGGGTGCGGAATCATCCGTTACATACTTGCTTGCAAGACTTGCCTTTGAAGAATTAGAAAAAACAAGTAAGTAGCTGATATGATGGTATTGAAGTGTTGCTTGAATCTTAAAGATGCTCATGCCATTTAAATCTTCATTTTTTATTTTGTTTAAAAATGTGATAAAAATCTTTTAATTTTTAATTAATTTAATTACAGATCCTAGTAATTTTTTGAAGGTTTTGGATCTTCAAATTTCCCAAAAACAAAATTTTATTTTATTGAAATGTTTATATTTTTTGAATTTTTTAATTTACTTAGTAATATTTATATCTGGAGATATTCTTCAGTAGTGAACTACCCTTGCCTGAAGGCACGGGCTTCGTGTGAGCACGGAGTTCCGTAGTTCACCAGACTCAGCGTGAAGAAATTCAAGCTACGATGGATTTGTCATGACACCTTCGGTTGACGCACCAGACCGCTGCTCTGTCGCCGATGGTTAAAAGCTCTGAGGGGTAGGAGCGGTGGCATCGGTGTAAAAAGCCCTTCCATCATTGTCGAGGTGAAATCGTAAGTCTTGCGTGGTCACAGCGCAAGAACACGCACTACCCGATGACGCTCGTTTCGTGCTGACGAGCTTTAAAATATTTTTTAATTATATTTGAAAGGAATTAACTTGAATTTTTATTGAACAATTCAATGATCTCAACAATTTTTTTTGGAGAAAATGGTTTTTCAAGGAAAATGGCCGCCCCAGCTTCCATGGCTTTCTTTTTAACCCCTCTATCGCCGCTTGTAAATATTATATTACAATTTTTGTTTATTTCTTTAATATATTCTGTTACTTCGAGACCGTTTTTTAGAGGCAAATAATGATCTATGATGACAACGCTTGGTTTATTAAGAAATTCATCGTACATGCTCATTGCGACTTCTCCGTTTTTAGCAACCGCAATGGCTTTATAACCAAAATAATTTAGTATCTTTTTATATAAATCTCGTAGTAATTCGTCATCTTCAACGATAAATACGTCAATTGTTTTTTCTACGCTTTTTTTAAATTCACTTGAACCCGAATCCTTAATTATGTCGAACCAATCCCCAATGTTTTAAAAAAATGAAATAATAACAAATCCTAAAAAACAATAATAACAATTAATACTTAAGTTTTGTTAATTTAAGTTAAAGGTTTAAGGTTAAAATAAAATAATAGACTAAAAACATGAGAAGAAAAGATAAAGAGATTTCCGATAAAGAATTAATAGAATCTCTATTACAAAGAGCAGATGTTTGTAGGATCGCCATGTGCAATAATAACATTCCATACGTGGTTCCTGTTAATTTTGGATATAAAGATAATCGTCTGTATTTTCATTCTGCTCGGGAAGGAAGAAAAATTGACATGATTAAACAAAATAACCATGTTTGTTTTGAAATTGATATTGATGTGGAATTAGTAAAAAAATCGGGGACACCTTGCTCAGGCACTATGAAATACTATAGCGTAATTGGTTTCGGGAAAGCTACTATTATTGAAGATCCCGTAAAAAAAAGAGAAGCTTTAGATATTATCGTCTCGCATTATTTATCTGGAAATTCTTATGATTATCTTGAGGAATTACTTAACAGAATCCTAATTATAAAAGTTGACATTTCTAGCATTACAGGTAAAAAATCAGGTTATTGATAAAATTATAAAGGATTATTAAAAAACTTTTTTCTGAATTCTATCTTTATCGTTTTATTATTTCATTAATTCTCTGAATTTAATTAATAATTCTTGCTGCTTATCGCTTATTCTTGAAGGTATAATAACATTTACGATGATATATTGATCTCCCCTTCCTTTACCTCTTATTTGGGAAGCGCCGCGATTTTTAATCCTGAATTCTGTTCCAGATTGCGTGCCTGGTGATATCGACAATTGCTTTTTTGTAATTACCTTATTTTTATAGTCTAAGGTTGGTACGTTAATTTTTCCGCCGATAATTGCGGTAACTACATCAACATTCACTTTCGTATATAAATCGTTTCCACGACGAGTAAAATTCTCGTTTCCTTCAACATTTATTCCTAAATACAAATCTCCAGGAATGGCTTTAACGGAAGGAATGTGTCCCGCTCCTTGAACCTTTAAATGCACTCCATTTTCAACGCCAGGAGGGATTTTCACGTGTATTTTTTTAGATTCAGGATGTACTTTTCTTCCTTTACAAGTTTTACATTTCTTCCCAATAACACTTCCACTACCATTACAAGTATAACATTCTATTTCGCGAATTATTGTCCCGAATCCAGATTGAGTCATTCTTCTCACACGCCCAGCGCCATTGCAATCGGAACAAGTCTTTATACTTGAAGGGTCTTCAGCCCCAGTTCCTTCGCAACCAGAACAAGGAATGTATCTTTCAATGAACACATCTTTTTTCACTCCAAACATGGCTTCTTCGAAGCTTATCTGCATGTAATCTTCAATATCTTGACCTACTTCTCTACGTGGTGCATAACGCCTACTTCTGCGAGAACTAGATCCTCCTAACCCTCCAAATATATCACCAAATCCACCACTAAATCCACCACCAAAGATAGATTTTAGTAATTCGTCTATTCCAGGAATTCCACCACTAAAAAAGTCGCTCATGTCAACATGAACACCCTCAAAACCATAATGGTCGTAATTTTGCCTTTTCTGTGTGTCGCTTAACACTTCGTAAGCTTCTTGAAGCTCGATGAACTTATCCTTCGCTTTTAGGTCGTCTCTATTCATATCTGGATGAAGCTTTTTTGCTAACCGCCGATAGGCTAGTTTTATATCGCTCTCTGATGCATCTTTTGACACTCCAAGAACATCGTAGTAGTCTCTTTTATTTCCTTTAGAACTCATGATAACTCAATCTATTTTCAACACTAATAAGTCTTATATATCTAATTATGTAAAATAATTGAAAATATTTATTTTTTATGTATAAGACAAGAATTTAAGAGTTTCTATCTTGTTATTTTAAGAAAACTTTTAGAGTTTTTCATTTGAATTTAATTTTTGGCTGCTTAAAATAGTTAATTCTATGAAAAAGGCAAATTCCTTAATTCGTAAGGCTTTAAATTAACCAGAGAAAAATAAAAAATGTTTAAAGTTTTTAATCTTCATCATTCCATTCCACATCTACCACTTTCTTCTTATCTTCCTTCTCTTTATCTAAACTCGACTTATAAGAAGCTCCACCGGCTCCAGTACCTCCCATATTTCCTGGAGGAATACCACCCATGCCACCAGGCGGAATACCGCCCATGCCTCCTTGGGCAGCTTGTTGAGCTTGTTCTGCTGCCTGCTGATAAACTTGTTGTTGAGCTTGGTCTTGATAAATCCTTTGAGAAAAACCATACATTGATTTCTGTAAGTTTTCTAAGCCCATTTTAATCCTTTGAACATCATCAGATTTGATATCTTCCTCAAGAGATTTTATTGCTTTTTCGATTTCTTCTTTCTCATTATCCAAGATCTTGTCCTTGTTGTCTTCCATTAGTTTTCTCGTTTGATATATCATAGCTTCGGCGTTATTTTTTGTTTCTACCTTTTCCTTTATTTTTTTGTCTTCCTCTTCGAATTGATCAGCGATCCTTACTTTCTCTCGTATTTCTTCCTCTGACAAGCCTCTTGCTCCTGTAACTGTTATACCCGTTTCTTTTCCCGTGCCTAAATCTTTAGCCGTAACGTGCACAATCCCATCTGCGTCAATGGAAAATTTCACTTCGATCTGAGGGATCCCTCTTGGTGCGGGTGGAATTCCCGTTAAATTAAAGTTCCCTAAAGAAATATTATCTTGAGCCATTGATCTTTCTCCTTGAAGCACATTTATCATAACTGCTGGTTGATTATCGACTGCAGTGCTGAAAACTTGTTGCTTCTCTATTGGGATCGTCGAATTTCGTTCAATTAATTTAGTGGATACTCCTCCTAATGTTTCCACACCTAAAGAAAGTGGTGTTACATCCAATAAGAGCAAATCGTCCACATCACCGGCAATAACTCCAGCTTGAATAGCCGCTCCAAGCGCAACGCATTCCATGGGATCGACTGAATGTTCTGGTTCTTTCCCAAAGAATTTCTTGAATCTTGCTTGAACAGACGGCATCCTTGTAGGACCACCAACTAAAATTATTTTATCTAAATTAGCAGCGCTAAATTTCGCATCTGAGACTGCTCTTTGCATTATTGGATCTAGTCTTTTAAGTGTTGGTTCTATTAGTTGTTCTAATTTAGCTCTTGTAACTTCCATTTCTAAGTGAACGGGATTTCCTTCTTTTTGCGAAAGGTAAGGCAAATTTATTTGTGTGGATAATGTAGTGGATAATTCAATTTTAGCCTTCTCGCTACCGTCTTTTATGCGAATCATGGCTTTAGAGTCCCCTCTTAAATCAATTCCTTCTTTCTTTTTGAATTCCTTGACGACCCAATCAATCATAGCATTATCCATGTCAGTGCCCCCGAGTAGAGTATCACCTGCCGTTGATATGACTTCAACTACGCCTTCTCCGTATTCCATGATTGTGATATCGAAAGTTCCTCCGCCTAAATCCAGAACGCAAATTTTAAGTAACTTTTCTTTTGTATCTTTATCTAAACCATAAGCAAGACAAGCTGCTGTAGGTTCGTTGATCATCCGAACAACTTCAAGTCCGGCAATTTCACCTGCGTTCTTTGTTGCGGTACGTTGAGCGTCGTTAAAGTACGCAGGAACAGTAATAACAGCTTTTTTTACTTCTTGCCCCAAATAAGCCGATGCATCGTTCTTGATTTTTTTTAATATCATTGCTGATATTTCTTCAGGACTAAATTCTTTCATATCTTTACCGACTTTTACTTTAGCCTTATAATTTAGCCCCATCTTGCGTTTTATGGCTGTTACTGTTCCATCGGGGTTAGAAACTGCTTGACGACGAGCGGGTTCACCAACTATTTTCTTTCCATCTGCATCGAAGGCAACATAAGATGGAAACGCTTTTCCTCCAAGAGTTAGACCCTCAGCGGCAGGAATTATTTCTGGCTTGCCAGAAATCACGTTAAGAATGGCGCATGCACTGTTAGATGTTCCTAAATCGATACCGATGATCTTCTCCTTCTTGGTGGCTTTCTCAGTCTTTACTTCACTATTTTCAGTCATTTTTCTCACTACTTTCTATGTTATCGTTAAATTTATTCATAATTTGATGTATTATCATAATTTTTTATGTTAATCATTGACTTTGGCTTGTCGTCCGGCTTTTTTTCTTCGCTCATATTCACATTTCACCAATATTGAATTATATTTATGATGATTTTTTTTTTTCTAACTATTAAAAATCATATAAAGTAAAAAAATTTTATGATCATAGAATTCCCAGTAAAAATAAACTTTTACTCAAAGGCGCTTAACACCTCAAGAATCGATTTTTTGAATATTTCTTTATATTGATCTCTAAGTCATAAAACTAAAAAAACATTATTCTTTAGCCCAAGTTCATCTTAAAAGTCATAGAGTTATAGGAGATAAAATTTTCCCTACTTCTTTTTATAACCTTTAAACCACTCTCTATACAATAAATGGTTCAAGATAAGATGGAATTTTTTTTAGTCTGTTATTATTGATTTGTAATGAAAAAGAACCATGTTTTATAATATTTTTTGGAATATTTTTTAATTGATTATATCTAATAGACATAAACCTAAGTGAATGTAACAATCCAATTGAATTTGGAAGCTTTTCTAATTTATTTCCATCTAGATACAACATCTTTAATGATTTTAAATTACTAATTGAATCTGGAATGTCTTTAATGTTATTATTATCAAGACTTAATGTTTCGAGTGAAGAAAGATTGAAAATAGATTCAGGGATATTTTTTAATTGGCAACTGTCTAGATTCACATGTTTTACTGAAGAAAATTTTCCAGTTTGAACATATTTTTGAAATTGTTCCAATCCAACCACTCCATTAACAAAATTATCATCACCAAAACTCTTCAAAACAATCAAATGGGTTATTTTACCAGACTTATGATAAATTATTTTTTCCTGCAAATCTTTTAGATAAAAAAATCGCTCACGGACTAGTTTGGGGGAATTAATCTTCCAAATCTTTTCTTCAATTTTTAAATTCGTAGCTTCGATGATCTTGGCTTTTATATTCTCATTTATTGTAGCCCCTGTTAAAAGAACGAGATAACCAAGTATATAATACGCTACATGACCATCTGAGTATCCTTTTGAAAAAAGTTTAACAAAATCAATTACAGTTTGTTATAAACTATTAAATACCAACTATTTTTTCAAAAAAGTATAATTAAATCCAATACTCTCCATGATTTCTCCAATTTTTTGCAATCGGAAGATCTAACATGATTTGATCATATTCATAAATTAATTTCATAGTTGGAAGCACTTTTAAAATGAAAACCTTCATAAATTTGTAAGAATGACCTCTTTTTTGTCCTAAACATTCAATAAAATCTTGTAACCCATTCTTTAAATGGATTTTTTGATCATCTGACAACTTAGAACGATAAATGTCTTGTTTTTCCCATCCTACGAGATTTCTTTTTTCCTTTTTGTACCAATTTGTAATAGATTTCTTAAAATCATTTAATCTTAATGTATAAAGCGATTTTCTCTTGTAAAAATCAGGAACTATACCTTGATAATTTCTCAACATTTCTCTCATTAAATGCTTCCCTAGCGATAATGTATACGTAGTAGAATCGTGCCTATCATCATATCTTCCTTTAATAACACTATTTAAATTAAAAATTTCTTTAATATCATCTAACATCAAAAAACTTCCACTACAAATGTCTGAAGTACCAGCGTGTCCCTCACCATCCCAAAAAGCAAGTAAAAAAGCCAAATAAAGATCTCTATTTTCTATAATATCGCCTAGATTGGGCAAACGAATGGTTAAAGATTTCGCCATGGTTTCAACGGGTGTAATTGGTAATTTATATATTCCTATACTTGATAAAATTCCCAAATTAATAAGGTCAGATACCATTTTTTTTGACTGAAACTGTGATCTAACATATTCTTTCACTTTTAGACGAGAATCAACATACATATAACGAATATTTTTATATAATCCGTAGAATTTATTTAAACCAAGAATTTTATGGAATGCTTCTACTAAATTTCTAGCTTCCCACATCATTTCTAACTCAATGGAAAAATTAAGATATTTTGGATCCTTTTTATGAGTTTGATGAAATCCTGCTTCAGAATAAATAATACCTAGCATGTATGCTTTTTCTTTGGAATTAATAGTTTTAAAATAATCATCATTAAAATTAGGATGATGTTTTTTAATTCCCCTATCTGTTAAAGGAATTATATCTTTATTTTCACTACAAAATAGAGAAAAGAGGCGTTTTACTTTTATTAAATTCAAATTAGACAAATTTTTTTCTAAATTCATATAAAAACTCGATAGATTATCTTTTGAAAATAAAAAATTTGGACTATTATTTTTTAATTTAAAAATTGTTTCTGATATATAACCTTCTCGCATTCCTATTAAATTATCAAGTAACTCATGAGCAATTCTAATGAGTGGCAACTGTTCAAGGTTTGGATTTTCTTCGTTCCGAATATTAGTAGCTTTATTTATATGACCAATTGTAACGATTGGAAATAATATTTCTCTTAAATCTTCCAACATTTTGATATATAAAATCTTTTGTTCTTTTTTATTCTCTATAGTACTTACAGAGTCAATTCCAATCTGTCTTTTAATTAGACGCGCCCAATAATTTATTGAATCTGTTAAATCTTTTGACAAGGGTTCTCTAAAAACTTTCTCAAATAAAATTGTAAATTTTATTAAATCCTTTATGTTATGTGTACTTCTATGGATAAAGGCGTAGATATATTTGTCATTTTTACCTAATATACGACTAAAATGAGAATCCTTTAATTCATTATAAAGAAAAGAAATTGGTAAAATGATTTGAATTTCTTCTTTCAAATCGTCTATGAATTTTTGAGTAGGATATTTAATAATTTCTACTTTTTGATATAGAGACGTATTACCTAGATAAGTCCACTTGTCTACTATTTTCAAAGGGAAGGAAGTTATACCATACTGTTGACTTAAATATGTTTCAATTTTAGCTTCTGATTTTGCATCTAGAACAAGACTGGATTTTTGTGTTATTTGGGATGCCTTTTCACAAACAATTTTTCCCTTATCCGTGATATCGCAAGAGGCACTTTTATTGTTATTTTTCTTGATTTTTCTAATGAAATTTATTTTAAAAATAAATCTCGACATTTAAAAAAATAGGGGGTAAAGGTTTTCTGATTTATAGCGAAATTCTATTTTTGAGCATTTACTTAATTAATACTCAGTTTAGATTTATATTCTCATGTTATCTATTATTATTTAAGTATTTTTTTTAATGATATTAATAAAATTTTAGAGAAATCAATATGTTTAACTATTTTTTATTTTTTAATTTATAATATTAT
>JAUXAJ010000042.1 GCA_030620005.1 Promethearchaeota archaeon
ACTGTTAATTACTTTAACACTTAAAAGAAATTGGGTGAGATTTGATGTTAAGCATTGAAATTTCACTTAGGAGATAAAAATGCAATGTCTTACTAAAATTATTAAAATTAACAATAATTACAAATTACAAAACTTAAGTAATAATATAAGAATTTACCTATAAGGTTATTCTATATATAATATTACTACCAAAAAATATTTTAGTAAAACGAGCCGACTTAAGTAAGATCTTTTTTTTTCAAATAAAAAAAAAACCTTTCGATAAACACTTTTAAGAAAAGCTTTTTCTTAATTCATTTTTTTTAAAAAAAAAATTCATTAGCAATATTTTCTACAGGATTAAATATTTCAGGATCTCCGTTCCAATCAATTATAATATTTCGAAATATATTTTCGATTTTTTGAGTGAATTCTCTTAGGTAAAAATTAATCGAATCCATTTCTTCTGTACAAAACAATATACCAGTAATTAACTTGCCGTTAAAAATATATACAATTTTCCCTTTTTTTTTAATAATTGTACCTGTACCCTCAGTTGATGTCAATTCTTTAAGAAAGATGTTGATAGATGCGATATATGCTGTTACCAATTGTTCACTAATAAGTTCGTCTTTTTTTATGAAAGTTTTGTGATAAAAACAGATTCCATCTTTACTCATGACGAAAATTTCCTCAATTCTATCTTTCCAATCGAATTCAGAATATAGTGGAAGTTTTATAAAAAAGATAAAAAATAAACCAACGGAAATAAGTTGAAATATTGACCCTATTAACCGAATTTCGAGTCCAAGCATTTCAATCATAAAATCGGTTGAAAAAAGGAATCCAATTGATAGAAGAAGAAAGGTAGTAAGCATTTTAAACAATTTAATGTAAAATCCTCTTTTTTTTTCTACTCTTTTAACAAAATCTACACTATATAACGTAAAAAATAAAAGGAATAAAGGCCAAAATAAAATTGATATTATTGGAGCATAATTTATATCAATAAAGTAGAAGATTATGAAAACTAAAAGTAATGTTATAAAGCAACATGAGAAGAAATATTTAGAGATTAAATATTTCTGATATTTTTCCATGAATAATGTAAAGATTAACCCTCCTGTCATTAAAGAAATAAACCCAAAACTCAAAAATAATGTTCTAATGTTGCCACTTCCCCAAAAGATAAAGGGAGATGTGATCGTGCATGGTGAATAAAAATCTCCAATAATAAGAAAGTATGACATTAGTGAGAGACTAAAAAATAACGCGGAATATCCAAGTTCCTGGAACATTTTAATGGTTTTCATTTTTTCTCTAAATTTTTTTAAAAATACATATCCTAATTCTAAAGATGTAAACGAAAAAATCCAATTCAATAATAATAGTGTAATTCTTAAGGAGCCAGTTATAAAATATTCTTCATGTAACATTTTTTCACCTATTTATGTTTCTATGATATTTTTTACGATTATATCAAAACTACCAAAAAAATGCTCTTCACTGCCTTTAAATTTCTCTAGATTTATTAAGATTTCTTTAAAAAACGATTCAAATTGATTTTTAATGAATATTATGAAATGGCGAAGACTTTTCAAATCTTTTTTAATATGTAAAACATACATTATATTAGATGGGTTTTCTCCATATTCTAATAATATATAAGAATCTTGTTGCTTAATTTTGTTAATCTTTTCGTCCCGTGTATCTGTAATAGTACTAATAATAGTCTCAATTCCTAAAATGCCTTGTGGTAACAGTCTATCACGTTTAATTTGACCATTAACACCCATATTCTCTTCCATCTCTTCCAAAAAATTATGATAATATAGACACGCGTTATTTTTTTGATAAATTATGAACAATTTCAAGAGGTTCTCTTTCCATTCAAACTCATAGAATGGTGGAAACTCGTAAGCAGAAAATGCCAAGATTATAAACCCGGATAATAATATTGCAACTCCAATAAAAAACACGATTACAGTTAAATCTGGGGACAAGACATTTAATCCCACGAGGATGGCAAAAAATAAAGATGTTAAACATATAAGTTCGCCTATAAAGAAATGAGTGAATCTTTTTTTCATGTTACCTACTGATCTCTTAATTAATTTTATTTGAAAGCTAAATATATAGTAGGCATTCAATACCGTAAAAGTTATACTGGAAAGAAAAATGGGTGATTGCGTGGAAGGGATAAAAAACACTATAATTACCGGAATAAAACTTAACACCATTAAAATTTTCATGATCTTTAGATTTAATATCGTCGAAAATTCATCAAGATTGATAAATAATAGAAATCCAACAGGAGAAAGCAGAGCAGAAGCCCATCCAATCTTGGAAATAAAATCTTTTAAATCAAGGTCAATAATTAATAGCCTAGCCACATTGATGCATCCCGCACCAAAAATCATGAATAATATAAAAAATCCGTAAGACAACAAGATCCTATTTAATTTAAGATTCACATCTTTGATCTTATAATATTGATAAAAAAAATAGAACGCTACTTGAAGTCCTATCATTACCGGTATCTGATAAGCTAGAAACTGCAACTCCTGCAATAAGCCAATTTGGAAAAGCATGTTCGATTTTTGAATTAAATTCGTATGAATATCAATCAAATTCTATTAATATCAAATTGAAAATTAAGCTATTAAAATTTATTCATTCAATTCCCGTGAAAATCATGAAAATGGGAGTATGATATTTTTTAAAAAGAAATATTAATTTTGAAAAATTTTAAAATTATACTTTTTGAAAAGAAATAATAATCTTGAAAAATGACAATAAAAATAACCTGGCTGGGGACTGCTAATTTCGTTTTAGATTTAGACGGGATTAAATTGCTGTTCGACCCGTTCTTTTTGCGAAATGAGAAAGCAACTCCTGTTTTAAAGACAAAAAGAGAAAATCTCAAGAATTTAAGCGCAATTTTCATAACACACGGTCATTTTGACCACATTACTGATGCGGGATGGTTTGCTGAAAATTTAAACGTGCCCGTTTATTGCTCTGAAACAGCCAAGGAAAATATCATCAAATGGGCAGAAGGTAAAATAATCAAGGATCATTCTCACCCCCTCTCAGAGAGAGGCACGAATAATATAAAAACAATTGATTATTTCGATAAGATCGATATCACTGGTAACATCTCTGTTGAAGCCATAAAATCTGAACACGTGAAATTTGATGCCAACACAATATTATCCAGGCTTTTCTCGTGGAAGTTCTTAAAACAAGCAAGATCCCTCGTGGTGTACGGAAAAGGATTTCCGATGGGAAAGGTGTTCGGATATTGCATATCTTTTAAAAATAAAAAAATTATTGTATTTGGAAGTCTGTGGCACGAATATACGGATATTTTAAAAAACTATCAAGATTGCGATATTTTTTTAGCTCCACTCGCAGGAAATAGTAAAAAAAACATTGCGAAGAAGGCAGGAATAATGGTTGAATTCTTGAAACCAAAAATAGTAATACCCCTTCACTGGGATGATTTCTTCCCACCAATTAGTAGAACCGAAGATTTAAACCCTTTTTATAAATTGGTGGAAAAGAAATTTCCAGATACAAAAATCATGAAACTTGAAGTTGACGAAGAAATAACCGTAATTAGCTAGCTTAAATATGAAAACAAGAGTTCACGTGATTAAAAGAGAGCCCAACGAGTCAAATCAAGAAGTTACCATAAGAATACTAAAAACCATTCCATTAAAGGAATTCGTTAATGATTCTGAAAGTTCAATCCTAATCAATCCTAATTGGGTCATATCCGACCATTCTAAAACCGGAAACGTGACTTCTACCGATACTATAGAAGGCATAGTTGTTTATCTCATTGAAGAAGCGAAAATCTCGCCTGAAAAAATTTTAGTTGCTGACGGAGGATACAATACAATGAACACCATGAAAAAAAACGATGTATTCAGGTTAGAACAACACGGAATCCGAACAACGGACTTGAATTCTGACGAAATGATCCACGATGTTACCATTCCCGAACCGTTAGCGCTCAAATCTGTAAATATCGCCAAGTCTGCTTTGGATGCAAGCTGTATCATTTCCGTCCCATCCCTTAAGACGCACAACATGGCAGTAACCACCTTGAGCATGAAAAACACGATGGGATTTATCGTCCCCAAAAGTATCATGCATTCAAAAATTCACGAGAAAATTGCGGATTTGGCGTCATTATTCAGGCAAAAAATGAAATTTCAAGTTATCGACGGAATAATTGGCTCAAACGGCTCGGAGCTAGGAGGAAGACCCGTTCAAATGGATCTTATTATAGCAGGCGAGGATCCGGTTGCTGTTGACACCGTCGGTAGCGCAATTATTGGATATGACCCTGATAAGGCTAAATATCTCAAACACGCTGAAAATAAGGGGCTTGGCACAGCAAATTTAGAAGAAATAGATGTTATTGGAAGTCCAATTGAAGAGGTTTTTCTTAAATTTTAGGAATTATTGTGTTAAAAATAATTATGTTAAAAATGATGACCAGAAGTTCATGCTACTTATTGCATTGCCATAACTCACTGATTTAATATAAAAAAACACTTTAGGAAAGATTTTTATATCCCTTCAACCTCTTTGAAAAATTTTCTTGTTTTTAAAGAATTGAAATTAGAAGAAATAGAGGTTGTTGGGTGCAATATTGAAGAACTTTTCCATAAGTTCTAAAATTCTAGTTCTAAAATTTAAGTTTTAAAATCAAAAAAATTAACTATTTCACGTTCTAGAATTTAGTCCATTGAACACCAAAAAAATTTATATGACATTCCATACTTTAAATGATATCTTATTTAGAAAAAATTAACAGTTTTTAAAAAAGTGAATTTTTAAATAAGATAATATAAAAAAAATTTTGCCAAGGTGGCGTAGTAGTCTCCTAATACGGGAGTCTGCGCAACCCGGGAACGCACCAGATATATCAGAATGGTCGATATAGGTGAAATTGAAGATCTGGGTATCGGGGATTTTTTTAGGATTTCCCTATGAAACCGAATGTTCAAATCCCTCTCTTGGCATTTCACTATTTTCCATATTTAAGCTCTTTAATTATATTTTTTCCATCAAAATATATCATGATTATTTTTTATAGTAATATGGATAACGAGAGCGAATATAATTAATTTTATTTCTTAATTTATGAGTATCTATAAAATCGTAAACATCAAATCTCAAATCTTTTGTTAATAATTTGACTTCAGGTTGTTCAATTAAAAAATCCCTAAAAGATACACTCAGTACACCTTGATATTCAAATCTACTCTTAGGTTGGCTCTTTTTAAATTGCTCAATATAACGTTGAAAATTTGAATTATGTGAATAGTGCTAAACATGCTTTAAAGCAGCAGTTTAACTCCTTTAAAATTTTCTAACGTTTTTCTTTAGAACATGTTCAATCATGCTAATCTAATCTAATTTACTTCCACAATTTTTACAAAAGTGATCCTTTTTTTTATTTTCGCCGCCGCATAAAGGACAGAAAACTTTTTCTATTTCTTGCTTAGGTACAGGTTGATAAGTAGGTTCTTGCCGATGTATAGGCTCTTGCTGATATACTTTTTTTGGTTGGTAATATTGTTCTCTTTGAGTTTTCATTTCGATAAACTCGTTCATTTTTCTAATTCGAGCTTTATTTCGGAGTTTGTGTTCTACAATTTCATTTGGAATTAAGCATATCATCATGACAATTATGGAGATAATCCCTCTCATATATTGTTGTTGAACAAAACTCAGAATTGCAAAAATGATGAAAGAAATTAAAATGATGGCCGCTATAAAGTCAAATATTAATCGGATGGCTTTTTCATTCGCAGTATAATCTTTAAATTTGACTTTGAAGTCTTTAGGCCTAATTTTAGCCGAGATCGTCTTTTCTATTCCTATTACCTGCCTAGTTGCTGGCGGATACGAAGGTTTCGGTTCATGTACAGGTTGTGGTTGGAGTGTGGGTTCTGATTGATATGCGGGTTGCGGCTGATGTGTAGGTTGGGCTTGAGTTGTCTGTTGTTGAAGGGATGCTTTTCTTTCGTTTTCCTTCTTGATTAACCAAGCTTTATACGTGCTTGTAAATTTTCCTTTATCAATTGGATAATTTCCCGTCTCTTTTATAAACTCTTCGTGTTTTTCTATTGTATCAAGTGAATTGCACACTTTAATTCTATTTTGGTGGCTAACAAATATGTAACCAACTATTAAAATTGCAATAATAGGAATGGTAATATACCAGTATACTATTGATAAAGCGATTAATACCATGGAAAAAGCACAACACAAATAACCACAGCAAGGACAACCTACTTTCTTTTCTTTTGATTTTCTTTCGTTTGACACGTGAAACCATCTCTTTTTTAATTCTAACTCTAATTGAATTAAGAACTGTAAATGTTCACCATTATATAAGATCCCATTTTTCTATTTAAAGATTATGAAAATTTTACACGAGTGTCAAAACATGAATTAGCTACAAGAATTTAAGTTAAACGATGGGACATGGATGATTATTGATTAATATACAAAAAAAAGAAAGGAAAAAGCCAGTTCTACTTAGATGTCAAAATTTGAGTTTAAATAAAAAAGCTATTAATCGAAATCTTAGTATAACAGGATTGAAGAATTCTTTTTTTTTTTTAAATTAAAACTTAAACTCATCCTGATTGCAATAGTCTACAAACTTAATTGGGTCGTTGACTAACCCGTCCATATCAAAACCGCCTAAATCTTTAATTGTCCTGAGTGGAATTGGATTACCATAAAGATATAACTTGTTTAAATTAGCTAGCGTTCCTAATCCTTTAATCCTAGTAATTTTATTACTATCGAGATCTAATACTTCTAAGTTAACAAGAGAGTCCACGCCTTCAATATCAGTAATTTGGTTTCTTTTAAGAAATAACTCTTTCAACTTAGTAAGAGCGTCTAATCCTTTTATCTCTGAAATTCGATTAGAGTTGAGATATAACACTTGCAAGTTTGCGAGACCGTCTAAACCTTTTATCTCGGTAATTCGAATACCGCTGAGGGACAAAACCTGTAGGTTTTTGAGAGCATCCAATCCTTTTATCTCGATGATTCGATTTGCATCGATGTTTAAGACTTGTAAATTTGTAAGAGAGTCTAGCGCGTTTATTTCGGTAATTCTGTTCCCGCTAATGAATAAAGACCTTAAATTGGTGAGCGTGTCTAAGCCTTTTATTTCAGTAATTCTATTACCAATTAGAGAAAGCTCTTGAAGGTTATTGAAGGCTCCTAAATTTTTAATCTCTTTAATTTGATTAATTTGAAGGTCTAAAGATTGTAAATTTATAAGATTTTCTAATCCTTTAATCTCTGAAATCCTATTTATAGCAAGAGTTAAATCTTGCAAGTCTGTAAGAGCGTCTAATCCTTTTATCTCTGAAATATCGTTTATTTTTAACGAGGATAAAACAAGACTCGATACCCCCTCTTTTGATTCCACTCCATACTTTGTGCCTTTATATTCTACTGACATTTTCTAGCACTTCTAAAATAATCAAGTTAATACTCAAGTAGTATATAGAAATAAAAAAGAAAATATTTATATTAATGTTTTTATAACTGAATTTTCTTAGATGGGATTCGGGCTATAATTTCACGTTCATGTTCTTATCGTTTAATTCAAAATTAATTTCTACTTTTGGAAGCTTGTCAGAATCTAATTTAAGAACGTGCTTTCCTTCGGTCAACTTATCTAGGTAAATTTCTTCCAATTTCAACAAGACTGAGATGGAATCGCCCATTGCTATGGTTCTTCCGCCCAATTTATTGCTGAGAATATCTTCAAAAGAAAATGTATCACCTTTATGATGTATCTTAAGGCTATTCTTTATTACATCTACATTACCAGAACCTTTGGAGATGTCCAAAGTCTCGCCATCTAACAACAATTTAGCGTATGCAGATGGATCTATTTCATCAATATTTATATTTCCCAAACCTAAATCTTCAGGAATTTTAAATGGCTGAACTACATTAAGAATTTTTATTTGAATAGAATCTGCTTTTCCATTTCCAGATGTATCAACCGTAGAAATGCTTTTTTTAGGGGGCAAAATTTTTTTTATTAAAGCCTGAGGCACTTTAAATGTTTTAATGAATTCTTTTATATCGACCATATTTTTCAACCAATCAAGTTAATATTTCAAACGTTATTTTTAATTTAATTAATATAAAATTGCATTTATAAATTACGGATTAATTCAAGCACACTTCTTATTACTATTTGTTAAAGTTGCTTAAATTAAAGTCAAATTATTTTTTAAAAATACTTTAAACTATTCTTTCTCTTGATTTCCTTCTCTCCGTTTTCCATTAAAGCTTTTAATCGTTTATACTCTTCCAATCTGCATCTTAAATATTCGTCCTCGAATATTTTTTTTTGAAATCGTTTATTTTCGACGCCAATACATGTAAACAGGAAATTCAGCATCTCTGGAAATGTCATTATGTTTCTTCTATAAATGTGTTTAATTAAAAACGAAAAAACTGATTTGTTTACATCTCCATTGTTCTTTTCTATTTTATTTGCAATCATTTTTTTAACCCGTGGACATGTATCTTTTGAATTAATTGTCCACTTCAGTAATTTTTATGGGTCGATTCTCTTCAAACGATTTTTGAGCGGCCATTGCTACTAAGACGTCTTGCAGGCCGTCATCACCATTAGGGGAAGGATCTTTATTATTTTGAAGGCAATCAAAAAAATATCGCAATTCGTTTGCGTATGATTCCATGTATCTTTCTAAGAAAAAGAACGGAATTTTATCCGTGCTAATATTTTCAACGGTATATATACGGACTGTATTGGGGGTATCGTTATCTGCAATTGCGCAACCTTTAGAGCCAAAGACTTCAACTCGTTGGTCATATCCATAAACTGCTTGGCGAGAATTATCAATAATTCCTAACGCATCATTTTTAAATTTCAAGATGGCAACTGCCGTATCAATGTCTCCTGCCTTGCCAATTTCAGGATCAATGAGGACGCCCCCACTTGCGTATACTTCTTCAACTTCGCTCCCCGCCTGGAATCGGGCCATATCCCAATCGTGAATAGTCATATCTATAAAAAGACCTCCAGAAACCTTTATGTACTCTATTGGTGGAGGAGATGGATCTCGAGACGATATTTTAATGATCTGAGGCGTTCCAATTTGGCCAGAAGCAACGGCATCGTGAACTCGCTTAAAGTTGTGATCAAAGCGCCTGTTAAATCCGACCATTAGTTTAACACCTGCTTTTTTGACAATTCCCAAAGTTTCCTTTATCCGCTTTACATCCGTATCAATCGGTTTTTCGCAAAAAATGTCTTTCTTTGCTAAGGCTGCTTCTTGAATGAATTTCGCGTGGGTATCCGTAGAAGAAGCAATTACTACGACATTTATCTCAGGATCAGTAAAAACTTCACTTGTATCTGTTGTGAATTTAGCCACGCCCATGCCTTCAGCCCATTGTTTCAATTGGTCGTCTTCTTTAATATCTGCAACAATTTTTAATTTCACATCAGGTACATTGCGCAAGAGATTCTCTACATGAATTTTTCCAATCCGTCCCGCGCCTATCACGCCCACAATAAATTTTTGTCTTGTCATTATAAATCTAACAATTAATAGTTATTTCTTTTCTCATGTTAGTTCTTTCTTTTTCTTCATGATCGTCTCATACAAATGATCCCAATCCTCAGGGGGAATGTATTCTTTCTCGTTTTTGCGGAGGTGAATCGCATCAGAAGGGCACGTAGGTACACAGGCTCCACATCCGATACACTTGTCATTATTTACTGTAGAGATGCTATCAACGAGAGTCAGTGCATTCATTTGGCATCGATCTAGACACGTCTGGCATCCCGTGCAAGATTCAGGATCCACTTCCGCGTGATAATTGGTCTTGAGAAATTCGAGTGGATGTGAAAGTTCCTTTATGTCTGATAAATATCCGCAACAGCAACCGCAACAGCAACAAATGTTTCCAGGTCGCTGCGAGTTTCCGGGTTGGTACACTAGTCCATCCTCTTCGCATTTTTGCATGATCTCTAGGGCTTCTTCCTTGCTTACTTGTTTTCCCCACCCTTCATCAATGTAAGTTTGAGCAAACGTTTCGTGCAATATGAAACAGTTTTCGCGCAAATTTGTTTGACGGCATGGTTCTCCGTAAAGATCCTTCTTGTTGCGACATATACATTTAGCAACGGCAATTGAACCCTTTACGTTTTCAATCACTTTTTTTAAATCCTCGTAAGAACTGACATTATGTTCGTGTGCGACGCTTTTTTCTATCGGAATCACGCGAAATTGAGAAATTCCCGTTCGAAATAATTCTGCATCAAATGCTTCCGAAAAATATTGAGATGAATCTGGCAAAAATTCCATTAAAAATTCTTTGCTCCTTTTTGATTGCATGTCGTACATCCCGATCATGAACATTGCGTTAAAATAGTACTTTTTATTGCCCTCTTTCTTAACATGGATGGCCCCCTTCTTAACAGAGCTATCTAAAATCCGTTCTAAATCTTTAATTGAAGTTTCCGTCTTTTCCAAGCGCTTGTAAATTTCCTCCAATGGTTCGGGCGTAAAACTAAGATTTATTGCGATTTTTGCTTCTTCAGGCGTGAAAAGATGTTTTAATATTCGCAATTCGATTCCCGAATCTGTAGCGGGGAATCCAATAGGCAACTTATCGAGATGTTCTTGCAATTCTCTATAAATATTAGAGTTTTTGGACATTATATTCACCAATTTTTTTTGATTTATTCCTTTTTTTTATACATTATTGTTATTAGAGCTGTTATTATATTATTTTTTAAATGATTTATTAATTTATTTAAAATAACAATTTTTGAATTTTTGTGTAAAGTTTTATATAGTACAAAACCAATAATTTAAATCGATTCATAAATTTCAAAAAATTTTTTTTTTTTTAAAAAAAAAACATATAAAAATTTAGTCTAGTTTTTCAGGAACAAATGAAAGAAGCCCAGAGAACCTGCATTATCATGTTTGCAAGGAAAAATAGCAGCAATACAACCCAACGATAACCATAAATATTTAATTCGCTCATGATATCCTATTATCAAAAGAATTATATTTAATAATTCATTTAAAAAATGTATACTTTCCTTTAATGACATAAAATTAGCAGGTGGGGCCTTTTGGGGGCATTATCATTATGAAGCGGTAGTAAAACTAAAAGAACGAGTTAAAAACTAAGAATTTAAAAATACTTCATTTAGTTTTATCTGAGGCATTTCTATATCTACAATCCTAATCATAACATCCTGTTATTAAAAGAATTATGTTCAGATATTTCCTTAGTATAAAAAAAAAAAGGTTAATTGATTTTAAAATAAATTTAAGAAAAAAAAAAAATTATGTATTTATTAAAGACCGCTTAGCTTTTTTTCGTGCATTTCTATTAATTTTCTTCTATTTTCTGCTAATCTCTCTCCTCTAATCGGATAAAAATACATTCCAATTAAAGAAATTCCAAGAACAATGGCAGGATAAACGCCCATTAGAATTCGAAGGGCTAAAATCGCATCTACACCGGGGTTAGGTTGGTAATTCATCCAATCGGCGGCTGAAAATGCAATGCCAATTACTATGAAATTAAGGATGTACATGAATCGTATCAAAAAATTAAGCACTGCGTAATATATGCCAGAACGTCGCGTTCCCTGTTTAATTTCGTCTTCATCAACGATCTCCGCAATGCATTGATCGTAGAAATAAAGCGCACCCCCCATTCCAAATCCCATGAACATCAAAGTAATAAGAGCCATTATAAAATTTCCTTCTTCTGTGAAAGCAAAAGGTAGTATTGATACTATCCATACCGTAATACCGATCAATCCACTCGTTCGAGCACCTTTCTTTACGCGGATTATCTCCCACAGAGGCATTGAAGCAGCAGATATGATAAAATAAAGCATAAGGAGAAGACCGATTAATTCTGCATCATAAATACCAATTGCGTGTACGAAAAACAAGGGAGCTAGAGTTGGTAAAATGTTAAGAACGAGCCATGTGCCAAGGGCCGGAAATAAAAACAACAGAAATGATTTATGCTTGAGTGTATGCTTCATCGTGCTTGTAAAGCCCATGGCGGTTTCTGCATCTTTTGAGATATGTTTAGGTTCGCGAACGCCCCATTTAAGTATGATGAAATAAAAAACAAAAATTATTATCGCCGCAAAGAGTCCAGTTAGCATGTATTGACTCAATGTCTCTGGATTATTAGTTAAATTAGTCATATCGTCGATTATAAAACCGGGAAAAGTAAATGCAAAAATGCAACCAAGCATTACGAAGATTAAGCGTATTTTGCCTGTTGAGGCACGTTTCTTCATATCAACGAACATTTCGGAAAAAAGCGCATTATAATTTAAATTGAACGCCGTGTAAGCCAAATCAAATGCAAAGAGAATACACATAAAGTATATGAAATTGATGAGATCAGAGTTTAATGCGACAGGAGGAGTAAAAAACAATATCATGACTACTCCTAATGGAATTGTCGCACCCATCATCCATGGAACTCTCCTACCCCACCTACTTTTCGTTCGATCAGAAAGATAACCTATTAATGGGTCGTTAAACGCGTTCCATAAGGCCCATATTATAAAACCTATAGTCATGTATGAGATGGGTAATCTTACAACACAAAAGTAGAAAGTAAATATTAAATACGTGAAAATATTTAAAGCAGTATTATCTCCCACTTCTCCACACGCAAAACTAAGTCTCATGCCTAAAGATTGTTTTTGGGGTTCTTTTTCATTCATAGAATAATTTCACTCTCTTTTTTATTTTATTTTTTGAATTATTTTTTATTTTAAATTTAAAAATTAAATTTGATAATTGAAAATTAAAGATATTATCATTTCAAATTATTGTTTTTCTACTATATAAAACTTTTCATAAAAAAATTAGAACTATTATTCAAATTATTATGATAATATAAGGGATTCTGCTGAATTCAAAAATTTAATGGAATAAAATTTCCAATCAAAACTTTTGTTTTAAATATAACAGATATTAATTCTAACGTGTTTAAAATATCCAGCGATAAAATGGCGTAGCAATTTACTTCAAGCACGGACGAAAATCGGTAATAATAGAGGTTAAAATCCATGTCCAAATACCTGTAAGCGTACTTGTCCATGAACATATGAGAATCCGAGTCGTAATGGCTCAGGATGTATTGAGTTAGTGCGCCTTGATCTACCTCATCCTGCCTTCCAATAGCCTTAGTAAAGAAGTAATTAATGATCTTCCCATATCTGATGAAATTTATGAAAATTATTTGGGGGGAAGAGGACTTGGTGTTAAATTATTAACAGATCGAATGCCTGCAAGAGTAGATCCTTTTAGCCCTGAAAATATCATGATCTTTGCAACAGGTCCTTTTGGAGGGACTACAATTCCAACTAATGGAAGGTTTTCATTAGTAACAAAATCACCTCTTACGGGAGGGATCTTCTTCTCCAATTCTGGCGGTTTCTTTGGAGTTTTCATGAAAAAATGTGGTTATGATGGAATTCTAATTGAAGGCGTATTAAAAAAATCTGGTTATCTATTAATAGATGAAAATAATGGAGCAACAATAAAAGATGCTTCAAATCTTTGGGGCCTTGATACTGAGGACACATTGGAGAAATTGAAAGAAATCGAAGGAAAAGACGTTCACGTGCTAATGATCGGACCTGCAGGAGAAAACTTAGTTAAAATCGCGAGCATAATGAATGATGCCGCTCGTGCATTTGGAAGAGGGGGTTGGAGCAGTGATGGGATCGAAAAAGATCAAGGCAATAGTTGTAAAAAGGGGTAAAAAGAAAATCGAAGTTGCCGATCCCGATTCTTTAAAGAAGTTCGTTAAAATGGCAAACGATAAAATCAAGGTAGTACCCATTACTAGATCTTCTTTGCCTAAATTTGGAACATCCGCACTCGTAAACGTGATAAATGTGTTAGGAATGTTTCCCATTAATAATTTTCAAAAAGGGCATGACGAAAGGGCTACTCAAGTTAGTGGAGAAGCCATCAATGATGCCATTTTCCAAGAACAAGAAGGTTGTTATGCTTGTCCCATTCGTTGCGGGAGATTAACCAAGGCGGGTGACATGGAAGGAAAGAGTCCTGAATATGAATCAGTATGGGCGCTTGGACCTAATCTTGGAATTTATGATTTAATCATGGTTACTCAAGCTAATTATCTCTATAACAAATTAGGGTTTGATACGATCTCATGTGGAGGCGCAATAGCTTGTGCAATGGAACTCCAACAAAAAGGACTAATCACGGATGATTCACTTGAATTTGGGAATGCTGGAATTCTCAAGGAACTCGTAAAAAAGATTGCTAAAAAAGAGGGGATTGGTTTCGAAATTAGCGAGGGTGCAGCACGACTCGCAAAAAAATATAATGTTCAGGAAAGTGCCATGCATGTTAAGGGACTTGAACTGCCCGCGTATGATCCTCAAGGAGCTGTCGGTCATGCGTTAGGGTATGCTACATCCAATAGAGGGGTATATCACTTGACGGGCTACATGGCATCCTTGGAAATCTTTGCAGCTCCCAAAAAAATTATAGATTCACGGTTGGAGGTAAACCTGATTTGTTAGCTCTAAAACAAACCAGAAAGCTGCAGAAGATAGTCTTGTTATCTGCACATTCGCGGGTTGGTCCTTAGGGCTTGATTATTATGCTCGCTTCTTGAGGGCAATCACGGGACACGATTATGATGTTATTACGTTAACTCAAATCGGAGAACGAATTTATACTCTTGAAAGGTTATTTAACATTCGAGAAGGTCTTAATAAAGAAGATGATGAATTGCCTCCTCGTTTTCTTAATGACCCCCTCAAGGAGGGAGCGTCAAAAGGACACGTGGTACCTTTAGATTTAATGTTAAATCAATATTACTATGTGAGAGGTTGGGATGAAAATGGCGTTCCAACCAAAGAATTAAGTGATAGATTGGGAATTAATTTTAAATCATAATTCATGAGGTTTTAAAACTTGATTGATGAATCAATATTCAAGATATTTGATAAGGTTGATAAGCATCTCGTAAGTCAAGGGTATAATACTAGTCATTCTGGGAACATTTCGATTTGGAGCGGAGGAAAGATAAACATTAAAAGGCGAGCTGCAATGCTGGGAAATTTAGAAGCAGAAGACTTAGTTGAATGTGCATTACATGAAGAAGATTCAGGCTCACTCATCGCAAGCACGGAATTAGGCGTTCATCGCACAATTTATCTACAGACAGATGCGATGGCAGTAATCCATGCGCATAACCCTTATTGCGTGGCACTATCATTAGTAGAGAAAGAAATAACATGCATTGATGCTGAAGGATTTGCACTTTATAAAAAGATCCCCGTGATCGATGTTGAAATTCCAGCTGGAACGTATTATACTGCCATTGAAGTTCCTAAAATCTTGAAAAATTATCCATTCGTTATCGTTCGGGGGCATGGAATTTTTGCAAAAGGTATGACTTTAGAAGACGCACTTCAATACGTGACTGGGGCCGAACAATCCGCAAAAATACGTTATCTCACCATAATGACGGGTAAACCATTATTAAGAGATTACTCAAAAGAAAAAGATTTTTCCAGTTGGTAATTCTATCTTAATGATTTAAAATTCTAAGAAGGTTTCTTTCTTTCTTAATTTTTTATTAAAATTGCAAAATATTTGTTTTTTTTTAGCTTATTGCTTTCCTTACTGTCTTCAATTGGTATTTCTTGCTCATTTTCTATCTCAATCACGGCTTGAGCACACGATCAAAACCTTATAAAAGTTAAATTTAATAGAATAATATTAATAATTACATTAATTGAACATGGAGTTGATAAAAAAATAATGAAAGCCGTAGAATTAGATGCAAAATGGGATCCTAAGCCTGATTTCAAGCTTGGTTATAAGGATGTTGATGGAAAGTTGAGCTATTTGGGCTCTCAAGTGTGGAGAAATCCTGTTGTTAAAATAGTTGAAAAAGATATTCCTAAAATTAAGCCAAGTGAAGTTTTAATCAAGGTAAAAAGATGTGGAATTCTTGAAAGTTAGCTTTCAAGACTACAATATGCGGTTCTGACGTTCATATGGCGCAATCTTACGACGATGGATATATATATTACCCTGGATTGACTGCCTTTCCAGCTACGCTTGGTCACGAATTTGCTGGTGAAATCGTTGAAGCCGGAAGTGAAGCCATAAGCAAAAGAACCGGAAAACTTTTTGAAAAGGGCGAACCAGTAACTGTAGAAGAAATGGTGTGGTGTGGTGAATGTAAACCTTGTTGTGACGGTTATCCTAATCATTGTGAACGATTGCAAGAAATTGGGTTCTCCATTGATGGAGCATATGCAGAGTACATAGCGGCACCTGCTAAGCTGTGTTGGAGTTTAAAAAAGCTTAAGAAAAGTTACGATGACATATATAAAATTGGTAGTTTGGTAGAACCTACATCTGTTGCGTATAATGCGGTAATAGAAAGGGGTGGTGGAATTAAACCGGGGGAAAATGTTGTTATTCTTGGCGCAGGGCCGATAGGCATAGCTGCCACGAGAATCTTAAAAACCGCCGGAGCGGCAGCATGCATAGTTTCAGAACCAAACGAGCACAGAGCGATATTGGCTAAAAATATGGGGGCTGATTATATGATTAATCCAACTAAGGAAAATTTTGTTGAGCGAGTTAAGGAATTAACAGATAACGAGGGTGCAGCGCTTTACTTAGAAGCTACTGGGCTACCTCACGTTGTAATGGATGATATTCAAAATGCCATTTGGGAATGTAAATCAGTAAACAGTACAGTTGTAATTGTAACTCGTGCTGAACAAAGAATGCCTGTATGTGGTGAATATTTCCAAGTAAGAAGAGCCCGCATTGTTGGCGCACAAGCTTAAATAAATTTATTATTTAAAGTGCATGGTCACAGCGGGCACGGTACGTTCCCTAATGTTATAAGTTGCATGGCTGCTGGCATGAACATGACGCCTATGATTACTAAAGAAATAACCTTAGATGAGGTACCGGAACATTTGAAATTATTACAAACTGACAGAAAAAATTGTAAGATTTCCGTTAAGATTGGTTATTAATCTTAATTTTTTTTATTTTTTTATATATTAATTGATAAAGGTTTAGAAAAAATCATCTATTCTTGCTTGCTCTGACCTTGAAAACAGTAATTATTTTTATAAACCATTTTAAGTAAGCCATACTTAAGAGAAAAAGAAGTAGTTTTAAGTGAAAAATGTGCAATGTTTATTAATTTCTACAATCCATCAAATTCTTAATAAGTGATTTAAATTTACTTTAATCATGGCATTATCAAAAAGAGAACGCGTAATTCGAACTCTTGAACTAGATGAACCAGATAAGGTACCCATCCATAATATGGGATTTGAAAAAACCAGTTCCGTGTTTCAAGTTTTTCGAAATTCTGAAGAAAAAAAACAATATACTACTTCTGTAATAAACAAATTCTCCAAAGTGAAGTATATAATTGCAGAACAGCGGTTTTGGAACGTAGATATTTTAGAGATGGATCCTTTCGGCTCAAAATTGAAAATTCGTTTTAAAGCAGCCCCTCCAGAATACCCCGATTGTCGCATCAATCTCATGACTGGAAGCATAACAAAGACAGTGAAACAAGTTGATACGGGGTTAGATTACAGCTGGTACGTTGACGGCTATTTTAAAACCCCTGAAATCTTGCATTCATATTGGGACACCCATGGAAAGCCCTCAGAAAGAATAAACAATAGAATCAATTATTCACCTCAAGTTTGGGAAGGTTTTGTTGAAGCTATCTCGCCCTATCTTTATCCAATGGTCATGGCACCAATCAACATGTTTGAAGAATTAATAGGAGGCCTGACATTTGGGCGAATTGGATATTACATGAGAAAAAATCCCCAATTCATTCACGAGGTAATGAGCGAATATACCAAGACAAATTTAGAAATCATAAAACGATTAGCAGAGGCCGGTGTTGACATTTTCTTTTACGGTGATGATTTAGGCTATAAAGGAAACACGATCGTCTCTATAGAACAATATCGTAAATTTCTATTACCCTACCATGAGCAGATTTATCAAGAGTGCAAGAAAAATGGCATGTTTGTTATCCATCATTCTGACGGTTACATTGACGAATTAGTTCCTGACATGGTAGAAGCAGGGTTAGATTGCATCCAAACGCTAGAGCCTACAGCTGGCGTGGATTTAAAGCTTTTAAAGGAAACTCTAGGAGATCGCATCTGTTTCATGGGTGGAATGGATCACGCTGTTCTAGGTTTTGGTACGCCTAAAGAAATTGAAGAGGAAGTAAAAAGATGTATTAAAGTAGCCGCTAAAGGCGGCGGATATTTTGCTGGACCAGGTCATACGATCTTAAACGCACCGTGGGAAAATATTTTGGCATTCAGGGCGGCGATTGAAAAATATCGAAATTATCCGCTAATTTTATAATTCTAGATTTAAGATTAATTCAAATGAAATTCTCATCTCTTAGAGAGCTTTTTTATTTCAAATTATCATTAACATCAATAGTTAAATGTGAAAATTGAAAAAAATGGTAATTTTTTAGGGAATAAGATTAATTATTATATTTTTTGTAGAAGAATTTAATTTTTAAAAACATTCAATTATAACAGGTGTTAAACTAATCTTTTATAAGGAAAATTTTTATCTTACAAAAAACTTAACACTTAGTGGGGAATAATTAAAAAAAAAAAAGATTTGTAGAATTAGTATTTCTTAAAAACCGAGTTCCTTTAGCTTGGCTTTATTTTCCATTACTTTCTCTGGAGTTAGTGGATAAAATTTCCAAAAGATTATGGTACCTATTAAAAGAACTACCATTGGGATGACGCCTAAGAGAAAGCGAATTCCCCATATTATTGGTCCCATATCAGGAACAACAGCAGCTAATTCCTCATACGTGTCGTAGCCTGCCACGAACCCCGTAAGACTAAATACCGTTGCGATTAGTAATTCATCAATAAAAGCCGTTACTAATCCAAATATTGCCCACGTTCCGATAAGAAGTCCTTTTTGATTCTTACCCGTGTGTACGACAAAATCATCTTGTACGTTTGATAATATCCAAGGTATGCCCATGGTCCATACACTCCCTATCACGAACCCGGCAATAAACATGAAGATACCAAAATCGATGATCGTCTGAAAGAAGGTAAGTGGTATGAGAGCTATGCATAATGCAAAGCTTCCAATAATGTACACTTTCCTATTATCTTCATATCTTCTGGCTAATTTTAACCAGAAAGGAACGGATATCAATGAGGCCATGAGAAATATTGCGAAAAACACGGTCATCATATCAAATGAAATGCGTAAAACGAACGTTGTAATATAGACTATCATTGCGGTCATGATCGTAGTTGCTACACCGAAGGAAGTATAATGTATAATAAAGGCGATAAAACTTCTCTGTTTAAGTACCTCGTAAGCTGCCTTTAATAAGTTCATCCTTTCATATTCCGTTGAAAAATATCGATCGATAATGATCTCATCCTCGTGAGCGCCAGGAAAGAATAAAACGGCACTTATGAGAGAAATTGAAGCTATGAATATAGCCATCATGGTATAAGCCATTTTCCCAGTCCCATATCCAATAAGAAGAGGGGGAATTATCATTCCAACAACTTGAGCAACCATATCTAATGGTCCGAAATATGAAGAATACTTTCTACGTTCAGTTTCAGTACGAAATTTATCTGCTCTAAGAGTAGCTACATTAATATCTGCAAGAGTCATGAACGTATCCGTTATGAGCAGGGCCATAATAAGCCACCAAAATGCGGGTAAAGGATTTGAAGGACTTATATCCGGTGCTGAGAAAAGAATGATGAATGTAAGAGGCCATAAGATAGCTCCAATAACGATCCATGGAAATCGCCTGCCCCATTTTCTTGTCCATTTAAAGTTTCTATCAGTTAAAAAGCCTATAAAAGGATCGTTAAGCGAAGCCCATATCGTCGAAATACCAGTAGCAAGGAAGATGAGCCATGGATCAAGACCAACAACAGTATGATAATAGAAGAACAAGAACATATTTTGTGAAGAGATCAAAATAGTCCATGTTATCTGATAACTTCCAAAAGATAAATATGTTTTTCGAGAATGCCTATTTGTTTGAGACTCCATTTCTCCATTAGTGCTTTTTATATCCATATCGTTCATCATAAAAACCTTTCAATTATATACCTTTAATTTTTATTTGACTAATTTCATTTATTAAATAACTTTTTTTTTAAAAGTTATATAAATATTATTAATATTTAGATAAATTAAAAGTACAACAAATGACCATGGAGAATTTTGTTTTAGAAAATCAATGGTGGAAGTTAGGTATCCAAAATAGCAGTGATAAAGGATTTATCTGCGAATTATACGGTAAAGTAAACGATGTTACTTACGCAGATCAAGATTATCATTATAGCATTGTCACTTCGAGAAAGAGAGGATCGCGGTATCAATGGGTAGATCATTTAGTACCCGAATATAAAGCCAAGAATTTGTCAATAAGAAATATTCACATGGATGCCGAGGATACCCTAATCGTCAATGGAAAATTCGGTAATACAGATATCTGGATTAAACATGAGTATAAACTAAAGAAGGACGATAAATGGCTTGACGAATTTATAACTTTAATTAATAAAGGTAGTAAAAAAGTCGGACTAGGTTTAATCAATTTTGGATTTAAAAAAACGCTATTTAGACAACATCAAGGATGGGCAGATAATTTAGACGAATATAAGTTAACTCCCATTCCAACTCGAAGGTTTCATGGGTACGATGGAGATAGAAAAAAAGAAGCTTTCAGTGCTAACGATATTTTATATAATCCATGGCTTTCTAAAGAATCAGAAATGCCCGGATTTTGTGCTGAAGGATGGCTTTGGGGAAACTCAAATGGTGGCTTGCTCACATGTAAATACAATCCTTTTCAATTTGAGTTCTCTCGATTCAGGCGATTTTCAACTGTATTACCTGGTAGGGGATGCGAAGATGTAGCAATTATTTTTGGAGGGGTCTCTCTGTGTCAAGGTAATCCTGAGCTTGCTACAACCTTGGATCCCGGTCAAACCTACGCATTCGGCGTCTCCAGATACGCCGTTTACGAGGGAGATTATAAGAACGGTTATTATTTGTATAGAAACCATCTTGATGAAAACGGTCATAAGTTTCAAAAAGGATACGATCCACCAATTAACTGGAATGAACTGTATAATCTAGGTTGGGCTGCAGAAAAAACAGGGTTCTTCACGGATTGCTCTGAATTTGAAGTCTATAAATTAGAAGATCTATACAACGAGGCCGCCATAGCACGAGACATTGGAGCGGAATGCTTATATCTAGATCCAGGCTGGAATACATTCATGGGATCAGAAATTTGGAACGCTGAAAGATTCGGATCTTTAAAGGAATTTTCTAAAACTATTCACGAAAAATATGGTTTAAAGTTAGGCTTACATCTCATGATGAATTTTGCTAGTGAAAATGAACCTGATGAGTTTTATCTTAGAACTAAGAAAGGCGTAAGGTTAGTAGCAGATCCTTACATAAACCTATATTCTTTGTGTGCTAACGAAAAATGGGTCCAAGAAAAAAGCCGAAGAATATTGGAATTAGCGAAAGAAGGAGTAGACTTTTTGATGTTTGATTTTACAGGTTTTTCCAATTTTATGGCAGATAATGTAGGTTGTTGTAGCCCAGATCACGGTCATGAAGTTCCTATGAGAAGGCAAACTCACGCACAGAACATTTTTCGAGTCATACAGAATGTAAAGAAACATTATCCAAATATCCTTATAGAGGCTCACGATAGGGGAGTGAATCATCAACTTTATTATCAACATAATCTTCCACACAGTTTTGATGAAAATTGGGGGTTTGAATGCATGTGGAATTCGATGCAAGATTTAATGTCTTTAAAGGCTATCAAGCTATACGAATATAATTTGACATGTTCCATTCCGCTCTATTTACACGTAAATGAGAACAGCGATAATGATAGCATGTTACAATTTTGGTGGTACGCATCAGTTGCTAGACATGTAGGGATTGGCGGACTGAAAGATAGAAATAGCGCAAAATATAAAGCCTTAAAAAATGCCCTGAATCTCTATAAAAGGGTTAAGCCAATAATGACGAGAGGGGTTTTTTATGGTATTGAACCAATGATTCACCTTCATGTGGCTGATGATTCCGGCACTGGTGTGCTTGTGGCGTGTAATATAACCAGTCGCGATAAAAAGTGTAAGATAAAAATTGATACCCAGATATGCGGCGTGCAGTTTCGCTCCGTAGAAATTTTTACAGGGACAAACCAAAAAAGAGAACCGATATCAAAATTATACGAAGCAAACAAATTCTTTGAATTTGAAGTGGAGATACCCTCGTTGTCACCGATTATCGCTATTCTTAAATGAAATGTCGGATTATATTAGACTTTCTTTCGCAAACTCCAAAATTGATTAAATCTTGTGGCAAATTTAAGGTTAGCAAAAATTATACGATAACATTTTATTTTATACAATCTTCCATCGATTTCCTGTTCCTCCTCATATTTATCTCTATATTTTTCTATTAGAAAAAAATAAAAATAAAATTATTATTTATTATTTTTCTATTAAATAATTATGTCTCAAAAGAAAAAAGTTAAAAAAACACACGGTCCCAAATATTTAATTGGCTTTGTACGAACATTCTACGAATTATTAATAACACAATCGGGACTTGATTTAGGTTTTTATGATTTGATTAATCAATATAAATTAATTTCCTTTAAGAAATTAGCATCTTCAAAAAATTGTTCCGAAAAACTAGTCCATTCATGATGCAATGCTGCTATCGCAATAGATCATTTAAAATTGGAAAATGATAAATATTATCTTTCATCTTGGACGAAGAATTTTCTTTGTAAAGATTCTGCTAGTTATATGGGATTTCTACTCCAAAATATAGATGACCTTTTTTTCCTTTATCAAACCTTAAAAGAGAGATTTGATGGAAATTTTCCTCCTTTAAAGGGATCTCATGCTATTAATATTGTCAAGAGTATAGCTCCACTAGCAAATTATTTAGGTCCCCTTTTGCGAGAGGAAATTC
>JAUXAJ010000345.1 GCA_030620005.1 Promethearchaeota archaeon
CAAAAATTGAAGCCGCTGTGTCATACAGACATGTTGACATTACGAGCCAAGCAAATAAAATCCAAGCACCATCTTGTGGATCTACCGCTGGTGGCGTGAATATAAGGACATAACTAAAGATCCATGGAATGCCTCCAATGAAAATCCAAGGAAAACGCCTTCCCCATTTTTTTGTAAACTTAAAAGGTCGATCCGTCAAGTAGCCAACTAATGGATCGTTAACCGCATTCCACAATGCGAAAATTATATATCCCAAGCTAGTTAGCCACGAATCTAAACCAAGCTCACTTTCGTAAAAGAAGAAAACATACGCCCCGAAAGCCATGCCAAAGAATTCCGAAACAAATTTCCCCCAACCATATGAAACCATGCTCTTTTTCGAATGCTTTATTTCAATATCTTCATTTTTCATAGTTAAAACTTCGTTATTTTTTAATTTTAATTTTTAAATAATTAAATAATTTAAAATATGTTAAAAAGGAATATAAATATATATCTAATTTTACATAATTTTTATTTTATTTTATTTTACATTTTATTCCTTATTTTTTAAGATCAATTCCACGAATTTATCGTTAAATTTTTTATGGATTACAATATCGATTAAAACATCAACTTCTTTATTGAAATCATCCATTAATCGCTTTTCCAAATAAACATCTAAATTCTCTTCATTATTTAATTCAAGAGTTTTCCATTGTTCATAAGCATCGTTTTGGTTGACATCCTTCATTTTATCAATTGTTACATAGTAATCTAAATATGAACCAGAACAAGCATTCTTGCTATATTGATATATGAGAATAACTTGCTTTTCACTGAATTTTTTTAATTGTTCATTAATAAATCCTTTTGCTTCATCCGTTAAAGATAAATTCATCATCATCTCCCTTTTTAACCTTCATTTCTTAGGAATTTTTTATATTTGTTTTTCAATTTATTTTTTTTAACTAATAATAGTTACTTTTCTTCTATAAGGAAGCTTTATATCAAATGAAAAAATAGTAAATTTATGAGTCATAATACAATTCCCAAAAAAATTCCAGAAGGAATCATGGGGATATTAGAAAATTCGATTGCTTCATTAATGGTTCAAGGTAAGGTTCCAGGGATGAGTCTTGCTGTTGTAGCTGGTGATGATATTATTTATGCTAAGGGATTTGGAGCAAGAAATTTAAAGCAAAACCTTCCTGCAACGCCAGACACATTATATGGGATTGGTTCTTGTACAAAATCTTATACTGCGTTAGGAATAATGCAACTGGCTCAAGAAGAGAAATTGGATGTTAACGATCCCGTGAGTAAATACTTGAATTTTAAATTAGGGAAACGGAAAAATCCCATATCAATCCATCATCTTCTTACGCATTCCACAGGCATACCAAATTTAGGAATGGCAGAAGTGCTTTTAGGAAGAACAGCGGGAATCAAGGAATATTACATTCCAATGAGCTCCTTGGAAGATATATTGACATTTATTAACGGCGCCTCTCAAGAAATAGCTGCAGAACCAGGGGTAAGATTTGCGTATTGGAATGAAGGATATACATTACTTGGAGCTATCATCGAAAAAGTAAGCAAGATGAAATACGAGGAATACATTAAAGAAAAGATATTGAATCCCCTGAAAATGAATAGAAGCACATTTTTAAAAGAAGATTTCGAAAAGGATTCAGATATAATGACAGCGCATTACGTGCAAATGAAAGATTGGAAGATATCCTCTATTACTGCCGCACCTCATCCCTTCGATAAGTTCATATATGCACCTGGAGGAATGCTAAGTTCTACCATTGAACAGATCAATTATTTAAAAGCTTTTATTAATGGAGGAGAATTTGAAGGCACGCGGATTTTAAATGCTGATTTGATAGAAGAAATGCTAAAAATTCATATTGAAACTGAAATGGTGCGTTCCATAATGGGTGGTTTTGAGAAAGAGGGATACGGGTATGGATGGGTCATTATTGAGGACTTCTTTGGTCATAAATTAGTGGCCCATACTGGTGGCACGGGAGTTTCAAGCGCTTTTTTGGGATTTATTCCGGACAAAAAGATTGGAGTTGCCAGTGCTAATAATTCAGGTGCTGCTGACCCTGCATCTCTCCCTATATTAATCTTAGCATTTCTTTTAGGAAAAGACCCGATGAAGGATCTAAAAATGCTTGAAATTGAACAACAATTGGCGAGTTTAACAGGAGTGTATGAAACATACAAGGGGATCAATCGAATATCCGTTGTAAAAAAGGGACCAATGCTATATCTCGTGGGTGAAGATGCGCCTTTTTCATTTAATCAAGGAACTAGCACGCCAATAATTCCCGAAAGCATCGAAGATTTGAAATTCTACTATTTATCTGGCGTTGGCGGAAAAACTTCAGCGACATTTACCAAAGATTCTCCCAATAAGATCTCCTTATATATTGACCGCAATCGATTCAACAAGGTAAGAGACTTACCAACCTAAAGTTAATTTATTAAATGAAAATAGAAAAGTGAATGGAAATGGAAGATATAATGTTAGATTTAGTTGAAATAAGAAAAAAATTCCATCAAAGACCCGAAACTTGTTGGACAGAATTCTGGACTACCGCCGCAATCTGTAAATATTTGGAATCGTTTGGCTATGCTTTAATGATAGGAAAAGAAATAATCCAAGAGATTATTTAAAAATTAATAGAATAGGTTTAAACTTTAAATGATAAATGGCAAAATATGCATTATTTTCTAGAGATTTAATTAAAAAAAAGAGGAAATAAATCATGAGCAACAGTCCAATCAAGCAATTGGAAGGGACCATTCTCGATTTGATGCAACAATTTAAAATTCCTGGATTGAGCATAGGAATAATTAAAGGGAAAAAATCTTTATATTCAAGAGGATTTGGAGCGCGAGACTTGGAACAAATCCTTCCCATGACTCCAGACACATTATTTGGGATAGGTTCTATATCGAAATCTTTTGTCGCCCTATCAGTAATGCAACTCGTAGAACAGGGAAAAATCGATCTTCAAGCCCCCGTGAGCAACTACATAGATTTCAAGTTAGGAAAAGAAGATAATCCGATATTAATACATCACCTGCTGTCGCATTCTTCTGGTATCTCGGATCTTGATACTGGTGCAATAATTGACTATAGGCTAGATAGCATGATAGACACGGTTGTGCCTATAGTTAATTGGGACGAATTCATGCATTACGTGAATGGTGCCAGCGGCCAAATAGCAGCACTTCCAGGCACGGTTTTCATGTATAGTAATGACATGTTCTCTTGTTTAGCCTATATCGTTGAAACTGTATCTGGGATGAAATATGCGGAATTTATAAAGTCGAATATTCTCTCGCCCTTGAAAATGAAGAGGTCCACTTACGAGTTTAAAAATGCGGACAATATTGAGACTGGGTATAAAATATCTGCAGATGGTAAAAAACTAGAAGCAACAACTCATCCATTCCACGAGATAAAATTCGGACGTGGAGGATTGTTTAGTTCTACCAAAGAGATGCAAAATTACATGATAATGCTACTTAATGGAGGAAACTTTCCTAGTGATGATATTCAAATAATTCAGGAATCGTCGTTGAAAAAAATGTGGTCGCCTCACATGAGAGAGCCTGAAGACTCAAGTTATAGCGATGCTTATTGTTACGGATGGACAATTGAAAAAGATTTTTTTGGACATGTTTTAATTTCTCACGGTGGAAGTATCGGAACTACTGGGGGATTTCTTGGTTTAATCCCAGATCTGAAGTTAGGGATCGTTATTGGACAAAATGGAACACCGGCCATTTGTCAGGAGATTACGCGAGGAATATTTGCCACCTTTTTAGGAAAAGGTTTAAGCGAGGCAGTTCCCTTATTAGGGATTCATGAAAAAATTAGCAAGTTAGAAGGGAAATATGTGGGATACAAGGGTTTAACAAAAGCAGAGGTTAAACTCCAAAATGGTTTGCTTGGCGGGAAAATCTATTTTGTAGGAAATCCCAATCCAATGACTTTCACTGCGGCTCCATCAAGCATAGACGCACTAAAATTTTATGTTCCGGTAGTTTATCCTAAAAAAAGAATTTGGATCCAGTTTACTGTGGATGAGAAAACAGGACAAGTTCATCTCCAAGCTGACCGATACTATTTACATAAAATTTGATCGATTTTTCTTGGTGTGCTTTTAATTTCTAAGTAAGCAAATATTGAATTACTAATATCAATTTAAAAAAAATATCATGGTGTAGACTTATAAAGAATAATAATCACAATATTAAACAAATTTATCTCGATCATACCTTACCAATTGAAGAACGTGTTGATGATCTTATTTCAAAATTGACTATAGAAGAAAAAATAGCTCAACTAATGAATAACACGCCGGCAATAGAAAGATTTAATATCCCACAATACGATTGGCGGAATGAATGTCTTCAAGGTGTTGCATTTAGAAGTAAAGCTACAATCTTCCCTCAAGTAATTGCGATGGCCGCTACATGGAATACAAAATTGATTAATGAAGTTGCATCTGCCATTTCGGATGAGGCTAGAGCTAAACATCACGAGTTTGCGCGAAATGGTCAGAGAGGTCGATGGCAAGGTTTAACTTTCTCATGTCCCAATATTAATATTTTTAGAGATCCTCGATGGGGTCGGGGTCAAGAAACTTTTGGAGAGGACCCTTATCTTACATCGAGAATGAA
>JAUXAJ010000096.1 GCA_030620005.1 Promethearchaeota archaeon
ATAATATAACCTTTTTGATTAAAATCGTTGACTAGATTAATAAGATTATGAAATAAAGAGTCATTAACATTTAGATAATTAAGATTTATGCTATAAAAATTTAAAATTCTCGTATTTTTTTCATTTGAAATAAAAATTGAATCGGATTTTTTCAATACAGATATATTAGAATTTAAATCTTCAATTATGATTTCTAAAAATTTATTTTCCAACTGTTCGTTTTTCAAGAAATCTATTTTATTAGTTATTTTAATTAATTGGTTAAGTATTAAATTAAAAAGTTTGATGATTCTATCCTTATTATTATCTTCAAAATTCAACAAGATGATTTTTTCAACTCTTTCAATATTAATCTGGATTGAATAGTAGGTCAAAATCCTTTCTTGTAAACATTTTTTAAGAGTTAAAAATATACGAGAGAAAAAGCAAGGATCAAATTCTACGAGAGAAAAAGCAAGGATCTTTTTCTTTTTATTAAGACTTTCATAAAAAATTAGATTTTCTTCGACTAAGAATGATGAGAATTTATACTTACCTTTTTTGGTCATATCGTAAATATTTTTTATACAAATTATAAAAATACAGATGTTTTCTTGATTCCTTCAATTTATTAAAAATTTTAAAATAAATAACTAATTTTTTGATTAATTCCTAAATCTTGTGTATATATAAATGATTTTTTCCTTAATTCATTTTTAAAGATTAAATATCCCTATTCTTCTGCGAGGCGAACCTTAGCAAATTGAGCTCCGAAATATTTAGATGCTCTAAAAGCAGATGGAGTCATGATTAGGTCAGGATAACCAGTCTTATAGGCTTTTATAGCTTTTAAATGCATTAGAATGTAAATTATTGCTCTTTGTTTAATTGCAGCGTCAATACCACGCGTATTCATGCGAGAACCAATATAATAGGTATTATTAAAAGAGTTCCCCTCTTCAATCATTGGACGAAAGCTATAAATTTTTAAAAAGAAGTCAATGGACCATTCTTTTGGAATAAAAGAAGTATTGAAGTAAAGTTTTTCTTTCAATTCCTTAACGGGTTGATTTTTAATGTTTTTCCTCGAATGAATTACGGGAACTAACCCCTTATTGCGCGTATATTCCATATTCTTAAGAGAGTAAGCTCCTGAATCAGCTATTGAGATCATCCACTTTTGTTTGGTATCTTCAAGGAAAGCACTAAGAGTCTCTCTATAAGCGCGAGTATCATTTCTATTCCCCAGAAACATCTTAAAATAGATTGGAAACCACATATCATAACAAGAGGCATATAAGATACCAGGGTCGTATCCTACTCCGTTTTTGGGCCCTTTATGTCGGCAATACCCGGCATCAAGATCGTTGTATATATCTTTGTCCTTATTTTTATTATTACAGTTTGAACGGATGAATTGACCGTCCCAAATAAGTATTCTTGGGAGAATAATGCCTAATTTAAAACATTCTTTAACTAACAATTGAAAGAACTCGAATAACGCTTCGGAAGGAATTCGTTTCACCACATAACTCAGATCAGCAGCGGTTGGAAATAAGCAAGGATCGTGACACACATCAAAAAGAGGAGGTGTGTTGAAAAACTTGTCTAATCTCTCTAAGCCGGCGAGGTCCTTCGTGCCAAGATTAACCCGAAACAGTTCATAGGCAAATATATCTCTTAAAAACATTCCCTTAAAAGAAACACCCCCTGATTCAAGCCGTTCTTGTAAGTCGTCAAAAAAGCTAAAATCGTTGAAATAAAACAGTTTTTCAAGGTATTCTTTAAATTTATATCCCTTAATAATGACGAGTTAATTCAAAATTGCATAGAAAGAGCATTAAAAAGTTATTTAAAGCAAGAAAACTAAAAAAAGATTAATACTTAAAAACTTAAAATTTCCTCAATTTTTAAATATATAAATTAACACTTATTTAAGGTAGACACTTTGATTAAAGCTATTATCAAATTTTTTACAAGGTTAAACCCAGATGTAATTGTTCAAGCACCTTCGAGAATAAACTTAATAAATCCTTTAGATGCAGTTGAAGGTGATTTTTGGATGCCCTCTGTCGCAATTAACGGTAAGGAAAATCCTCTATCTGCGTTTCTATATATAAAAAAAATTAATACTTCGAGTAAAATAAAAGTATATGAAATTATAGGAGAACTAAAAAGCTACGATTTTGAAGTAATATGGGAAGAAAATTTAACGCGAGAAATAATAACGAAAAAAAAATTCTTAAATAGCGAAATAAAACTAATTTTCGCTAGCATTTATAGGTTTTACAGAACAAATTCTCTCTTTAAAGAAAAAATTTTTAACCAAAATTTAGAAATAGGGTTAATTTCGACAATTCCAAGGCAAAGTGGATTAGGGGATAGTGCTGCCATAATTATTGCTACATTATATGGATTTGCTGAATTTTTCAATTTGTATAATTGTTTATCCGGCTTAAAAGAACATGATTTTCCAATAAATAGAGATATCATAGCTGAAATGGCCACGAAAGTAGAAGATGAAGACCTCAAAATCACGGCTGGATATGCGGATAGGTATTTAATAAGTAGAGGCGGGTTGGCATTTGTCTCTTATCAGGGCAAATTATATCATAGAGAACTTGGAACTGAGCCGCTTGCTATTTATGATAGAATTGATAATGTGTACGAAATTGATGATTTACCCATAATTGTTTGTTATTCTGGCGTAAATCACGAAAGTGGAGACATTCATATGAAATTAAGAGAGTTATACTTGCAAAATGATCCACATATCATCAATAATTATAAGAAATTAGCAGAAATTGCGTGGAAATCGCGATTTACTTTAATGACTCGAGATTGGAAATTATTAGGCGAATATTTTAAAATTAATACTGATATAATGAATAATGTCATGAAACACGCTGGATTTGAGCATGGCATTGGTTTAGCAAATAATATCTTAATAAAATTAATTGAAAATAGACCTAACGTTTATGCTGCGAAATTAAGTGGCGCTGGAGGGGGAGGAAGCGTTTTTGCTTTGGTAAATCCTGAAAAAATTAATGAAGTTTTAAAAGAATGGAAGTACGAATTAAATTCTATCATTAATGACGAAATTTTATTTAAGAAAAAATTCCCTAATTACCCCATAGAAATCAAGGATAAGTTAAAAAATGTTGAATTTTACAGAATTAAAATTAATAAAACAGGAGTAAAAAAAATATTATAGGAAAAAATATCAATATCACAAAAGAAAAAGGAGATTGCTTTTTAATAATAACCACTAAAATTTTATCAAATTACGAACTTTTTTACATAAAGAAAAATATTTTTTAATTAAAAAATAAAGAAGGATCTGGAAAATGTCAAAATTTGACAGATACAAAAAAAAAACCGAATCCTATATATACCCTCATAAGCATTGTCAAAAATGCGGGCAAATTATAAAAGAACTTGATAATTATTGCACGGATTGTTATAAGCTCTTAAAAGAAAGGAAAAAAAAGAAGAAAAGATTTAAGAGAAAAAAAGATACTGAAGATAGCATTAAGAGTGAAGACGACAAAAAATAGAAAATAAAAATGTTTTGTTTGTCTAAATCTGTTATATTTTTAATCTTTCTAGTAACCAGTTTTTATCTAATAGAACCAAAAAGGAACCTAATCGTGGGCCAAATTTTTTGCTCAATAATACTTGATATAAAGCTTCAAACATCTTTTTTGGTGCGATTTTTAAATCTTCTTTAGCTATAGTAAAGATTTTGTTTTGTATTAAGTGTTCTTCTAACTCATTTTCTGCTAAAATGTATTCTCTTATTAATGAAATTCCTTGAATTTGTTCATTACTTAAATCATTCAATATATTCTTATCCATTTTTTCGGGAATATTAAAAATCGAAACTTTTTTCAATAAATTACGTTTGTTTTTCTCATTTTTCTCATTCTCTATTAAAACATTTACTTCATCAACCCAATTCCTTGAATGGTTAATTAATGAGCTAAATTCTTCAAATGAAATCTTGTTTTTGAAATTTTGTTGTTCTATTACGGATATTGCTTTTTCATATAATTTATCTAAACTCAAAATATTTTGTAATTGAGAAAGAAAAACTAGAAGCTTAAAAGGAATTTTTTGATGATTTTTATTTGAAATCTTTTTACTCTTAATTAATGGATACATGAATCGTAAATAAGCTTTTTCATCTTCAGATTCTGCTTCCTCATCCGTATAATAAATATTTTCAAGTCTATTATAATAATCGTAATATTGAGACATTTCTTCAATCCTTAGGGAAATATGTTTCATTGGATTAGTTCTTAAAATTAGCATTCTAAAGATTTCCGGGTCTGCTATTTTTAAATATTTACTTGGCGTAAAAACAATCCCTTTGGAAGTTTTCATATCTCGATCACCTAATCTTAGCCATTCATAGGCAACTTTTATGGGGCCTTCATATTCATAAATCTCCTTGCATATTTCTAACCCTGTATCGTAGGCTCCACCTTTTACACAGTGATCCTTCCCAGCAGGTTCACAAGTAATATTGAATAACGCCCATTTTGCAGGCCAATCTACCCTCCAATTTAATTTCAATCTTCCAGAATATATAGAAATTTCATTATTATATCCACAAGCTGAACATCTATACTCAACTTTATTCATATCTTCCATGTATTTAAGAACTCTGTTTGGTATTATCGAATCGTCTTTACTTCGATGTTGTATTTTTTCGCATTTTTCGCATATAACCATTACAGGCATCCAATTTTTTTGCATTTCAATAAAGTCTACTTTTTTCTCATCGGACAAAGTAGGGAGGATATATTTCCTCAAAATTTCTTTAATTTTTTTTGTATTTTCTAAAGCTTTTTTAATCAATTCTTGCATGCCTTTCTTTTGATACAATTCGTGAGTCCATATAATTTCATTTTTTATCCCAAATTCTTCAAATGTAGAAATTAATTCATTTCCAAAGTGATGGGCGTAGCTTTCACATTTACATTCTGTAAAAGGACAAGGGATTAAAGCAAAAGGTTTTCCCCTATGTAACTTTTGAAACTTTTGATTAATGTAATCAGGAAACCTTTTTGCTGCATCTAAACTATCAAGGAAAAGATAAAAATTTACTTTTTTATCTCTTTTTTCTAAAATTCTTCTAATACTATCACATATTATTATTTCTCGCAAAATACCCAAGTGAATATGTCCTGACGGTATTTTTCCAGTAGAAAGAGTTATTTCTGAAAGATCTCTCGTTTCTATTTTATTCAAGATTTCTCCTAACCAGTGAATCGGAAAATCTTCTTTCAATTATTTCTCACTATAAATTCTTAATTTTTTTGTTAAATTAAATGCAGAAAAATTTTTATCTTTTATCTTTTTTTATTTCATAGTGAACGCATTATGAGGATAGCAGTTCTTAATAAAGATCGATGTAAACCAAATAAATGTAGTCCATTTGGAGAAAAGCCTTGTATAAAATATTGCCCTAGAGTTCGTACAGGAGACAAAACAATCGTTATGCTTGAAAAAGAAAATCGGGTTGAAGTCGTAGAAAATCTTTGTTCTGGATGCGGTATTTGCATTAAAAAATGTCCATTTAACGCGATAAGCATAGTAAATTTACCAGATCCCCTAAAAAATCAAATTACCTATCGATACGGTTTAGATCAATTTTCGTTGTTTAGAATGGCTATCCCTAAAAAGGGAAAAATATTAGGCTTAATAGGACAAAACGGAATTGGAAAGAGCACATTGTTAAAAGTATTATCTGGTGATTTGGAATTAAATTTGGGAAAGTTTGGAGACGAAACACCAGAAATAAACGAGATTATCAATTTCTTTAAAGGATCTGAATTACAACAATATTTTACAAACTTAAGAGATAAAAATATAAAAATAATTCATAAGCCTCAAAATATCACAACAATTCCAAACTTTGTTTCTGGTAAAGTTTACGATTTATTGAAAAAAAATGATATTGAAGATAAATTAGAAGTAATATCTAAAAAATTAAACTTAGAAGAAATATTAGATAGAGAAATCTCCGTGCTTTCTGGGGGAGAACTTCAAAGAGTTGCAATTGCTGCGGCTTATATTAAAGATGGTGACGTATACTTAATTGATGAGCCTACATCTTATCTGGATGTAAGTGAAAGAATAAATATGGCAAAATTATTAAGAGAGCTTACTGATGATAATAAGACGATAATCGTTGTTGAACACGACTTAGCAATTTTAGATTACTTAAGTGATTATGTTTCAATACTTTATGGAGAACCTGGAATTTATGGAATTGTATCTCACCCGCAAGGAGTAAGAGTGGGAATTAATATATATTTAAATGGATACCTAAAAGACGAAAATGTAAGATTTAGGGAAATTTCTATTAAATTTCATGAAAGACCACCATTAGATTCATCATATGATTCTGGTGATATAGTTTATACTTATAGAGATTTAGAAAAAACTCTAGGAAATTTTCATTTAACTGTGTCTGGAAGTGAAATTCATGCGGGAGAAATAATAGGGATTTTAGGACCTAACGGCATTGGAAAATCAACATTCATTAATTTAATTGCTAACAAAATGGAATCAGATAAGAATAGTACCTCAACGGGCGAAAAAAACGAGATAAAAAAAATAAAAGTTTCAATTAAACCTCAATATATAAAAATAGAAGAAAATATTTTAGTTTCTGAGGTAATTTCAAAAATAAAATTAGCACCATTTTTAAGTCAATCATATAAAAAAAGAGTTATAAATAATTTAAATCTTTCAAATATTAAAGAGAGGTTGATTTCAGAATTAAGTGGAGGAGAACTTCAGAAAGTCGCCATAGCAAAATGTCTTACTACAGAAGCTGATATTTATTTATTAGACGAACCTTCCGCCTTTTTAGATGTGGAAATGAGATTACAAGTAGCTCAATTATTAAGAAAATCCATTGAAGAGCTAAAAAAGGCTGCTTTTGTGGTCGAACACGATATCATTACTCAAGATTTCATCGCTGACTCAATTTTAGTTTTTGAGGGTAATCCTGGTTTAGAAGGTAAAGCATTATCTCCTCAAAATTTGAGAGACGGGTTTAATTTATTTTTACAGATGATGGGTATAACCTTTAGAAGAGACACAATTACAAAGAGACCTCGAGTTAATAAACTTGGTAGCAATAAGGATGATTACCAAAAAAGAATTAACGAATATTATTATATACCAAAATAGTTAAACATGTAAAAGTTTTCCAACGACAAAAAGAGAAAAAGAATTAGATATATTTTGCTTGTCCGGCAGAACCCAAAACTTCTTTATTTTTCCTTTTAATCATTTCAATTAATTCCTGACGTGCCGGACCAAGATATTTTCTTGGGTCAAAGTTTTCCGGATTTTCTGCAAGGTGTTTTCTTACCATGGCTGAAAAAACTAATCGACCATCTGTATCTATATTGATTTTACTTACACCGTATTGAGTTGCTTTTCTTAATTGAGCTTCAGGAATTCCAAAAGCTTTTTTTAATGAACCACCATATTGGTTAATTATATTTACATATTTTTTTAATACCGACGAGGAGCCATGTAATACAATTGGGAATTTTCCTAATTTTTTCCTTACTTCTTGAAGAATATCAAACCTTAGCTCTGGAATATCCTCTTCTTTTTCAACTTTAAACTTATAGGCCCCATGAGATGTACCAATACTAATTGCTAGTGAGTCTGCTCCTGTTCTATTTACAAAATCTTCGACTTGTTCTGGATCAGTATAATGTTGTACTTCTGATTTAACATCTTCCTCAATTCCAGCAAGAATTCCTAATTCAGCTTCTACACTAACATTTCTTTCGTGAGCATATTGAACAACTTTTTTCGTTATTTTTACATTTTCCTCGTATTCTAAACGACTCCCGTCGTACATCACGCTTGAAAAACCACTATCCATGCACGACTTACAGAGTTCAAATGAGTTCCCGTGATCTAAATGTAAAGATACTGGAATGCTATAACCTTTCTCTTGAGCCATTTGTACCCCACCTTGAGCTAAGTATTGTAACATTGTCTGATTAGCGTAATCTCTCGCCCCTTGGCTTATCTGAATAATCACTGGTGAATCAGTTTCACCGCATCCAATAATAATTGCTTGAAGTTGTTCCAAATTATTAATATTATATCCAGGAACCGCAAACTTTCTTTCTAATGCTACTTCAAACATCTTTTTTGTATTAACAAGTCCTAACTCCTTAAAAGATACCATTTTTATCAATTTTTTAAGATATTTAATTATTATTTTATATACATTTAGTTAAATAAATCCATTTCATACTCCTTAATTTCCATTGGAAAATAGTATTTTGAAAAATAGTATTTATTCAGAATCATTAATATTTTAATAATATTCTTTAAATATAATCTAACAATTTAATAAAGGGGGCTTTTATTATTTTATGTTATAGTAATTATTTCTCATTTTATTATTATATTTTTGCAGTGGAAATTATGCAGTATGTAATAATACTAAAAAAATATTAATTAAAAAAATTTTGAAAATTGATTAGTCCTTCATCTTCCAAAAAACTAATGGCCTGCCTCTATTACCATCGTTTCGAGTAAATTTTTCGACTATTTTCCTCTCTTGCAATTTAAGCAAATTATCGTATAATGTTGTTCTTGCCTTACTTAACTTTTTTACTAAATCTCTTCGAGTAATAGGTCCATTATTTTCCAGTGCTTTTATCAAATTATATTGTGTCGGAGTAAAAAATTCTTTAGTTCCTAGAAATTCGCTCATCATTATTTTATTTGCCATTTTTCATTCCTCCAAATTTATTTTTATGAGATTTTATCTCGACAATTTTTCGACATTTTTATTTCTGAACTTAAAATTATGTTCATTATGATATAAATAGCGTTGATTCTTTATAAATGATGTTTATTTATGCATTATTAACATCAATTACCACAAAACATTTAAAAAGAAAAAAATTATTAGACTTATAGGGAAAAAATTTTTTCAACACTTTTAAGTAGATGACCGATACAACGAGAACAACTGTTACATTAGAACAAAGTTATATGGATTTGGTAGAAAAATTGGTAGGAGTTTATGGAGCCACAAAAGCTCAAGTAATAAGTAGAATTGTTCAACATTTTTTTGATAACAGTCAAAATTTTGCCTTAATAAATGATCTAAAAATCAGGAAAAGAAATCTTGACCTTTCAAAAGACGATATTGTTAAAGAAAAAATAAAAAATTACTTAAAAATTTATCCTAAAGGTAGAACAATTGACGAATTTAAAGAAGATATCTCAAAAAGTTTTAAAATAGAACCTGAATACATTATAGATCATTTAATAGAGTGGATAGAAAAATTTAATCTTAAACAAGAAGATGGTATAATTTCGCTTTAATTTCCAATCTCATCTTTGTAATTTCTGATCTATTTTTTGCTATTATTTATTAATTTATAAAGAAATTTTTTTGTTTTTCTCATTTTTATAGTCCTTTAGATTTTCAAGTAAATTAAAATATTATAGTTGCTTTTGAGATTAAGCAAAAGTAATTTTATTAAAATAGAAGTGATAATTAAATTGAGTGAAACGGACTGTATTTTTTGTAAAATAATAAATAAGCAAATACCGTCGAAAATAATTTTTGAAAATGAATCAAGCTTGGCATTTTTGGATATTTTTCCAATTTCAAAAGGCCATTCAATAGTCATACCGAAAAACCATTTCAACAATTTAGAAGACATCCCTGAAGAAGAACTATCTGAACTATTCAAAATAGTTAAAGAAATTGCCGTTCTTATTCACGATAAATTGAAAGTTGATGGATATAATATCTTACAAAATAATTTCAAGGCCGCCGGTCAAATAATAAATCATTTTCACATCCACATCATCCCAAGAAAAGAAAATGATGATAAATTTAAGTTAAAAATACCAAGAAGTCAAGCCCTTGGAGAAGAGCTAAATAAAGTTTTAAAAATTTTAAAAAGTTAATCCTTTTCTTTTTTTTAAAAAAAATAGTTTATATTATAAACTTGAAATTGTAGTTAAAGTTGTTATGAAAATTAAAAATGTAATTAAAAAATTTTGCAGAAAGGTTAAGGAATTTTTTACCGATGAATGGGCTGGAAATATGGTAGAATATGCTCTATTAATCGGATTTGCGTTATTCATGTTTTTTCTTATAGTTAATACGATTACAAGTATGTTAACCTTAACTATGGGGAAATCAGAAGATCTAATTGATATATTTAATGTCTAGTTTAAATTCATGTAAAAGTAAACCGATGAGTTAAATTTAATTTTCTTTAATAATAATTCATAAAATCAATACAGATATCTCTTTTTTGTATTTAAAAAAATTTTATAAATTAGTTCAATATTAAAATTGATTTGCATGTATCTTGAAGAAATAAAAACGCTATTGGAAAACAAAATAGCTCCAAAATTGTTTAAGATAAACTCTGAGGTTTATGGGTTTCAATACGGACAAACTAGTAGTAAAAGAGTTATTAAAAAAATAATGCTCACTTTAGATTTGAGTTTGAAGTCTATCCATTTTGCTATTAAAAATAAAGTTAATTTAATAATATCTCATCACGGATTGTTTAATAAACCTATCAAATATTTCAATAATAATTTAATTAATAAGTTAAATCTACTTTCTAAATATCCAATTTCGATTTTCGTGCTAAATTCCTCATTTATTGCTGCTGAAAATGGTATTTCGGATACAATAATGAAAACATTATACTTAGAATTAGATAATACTTTTGATATAAAAAATATGGATGGAGTAGAGGTACCAATTGGTCGAATCTGCACACCAAAAGAGTACCCAAATGGAACAAAAAATTTAAAATTAGAAGATATACTAAAGCGCGTAAGAAATACATTTGATATGGACAAGATTTTATATGTTGGAGATTTAAATCACAAGATAAAGAAAATATGTATCATTGGAGGCGATATGATTAGCATTAAATTATTAAATAAAGCTGAGCGTTGTGGATTTGATTGTTTTATTTCAGGTAAACTTGGTCATCATGAAGCCATTCATGCAAAAGAAATTGGATTATCTTTAATTGAAATCTCTCATTACAAGAACGAAATTATGGCAATGAAAAAATTATGCAACTTGTTAAGTTTAGAATTTCCTTTCGATGAATTTATTTTATTTGAATCAACAGATCCAATAGAACATTATCCATAATTTGCCGGTTTCGCCCGGCAGACGAGTCGGTTCGCTTACCAACAGACGCTTTGTACTCATTGTTTATTTAACAAAACGAATGAAATGAAGTTAAAAAAGCCATTATGCAAACGATTATTTTCCGATTGTACCCGACTGAAGCACAAGAGAAAATTATAAGGAATAATGAAGGCACAAAGATTAAAAAATAACTGAAAAAAGAAAATAGAGGTAACGCGTGAGATGAGCGATTTAAAGCCTTTTGACGAAGTAATGAATCAAATTTAAATAATACTAAATCAGACAAACCTAATGACACTAAAACATGTTAAAACTTGATGATGAGCATTTCTATAAAAAAGAGACACGTAATACAATTAATGATTTAATTTTGAAATTCATTCCTAAAAATAGGCAATATATTTATGAACAAGAAGCTAAAATTATTTTAGATCAATATATTCGGCAGGAATCAGGAAATATTCACCATAATACAAATCCAAAAGTAATGGGAGGTGCTATTTTTTATTTAACACCTAAAATTTCAAGTAAATTAGGAGATATTAAGATTTTTCAACAAAAAATTGCAGATGAAGTTAAAATTGCTCGAACTACTCTCAGTAGATATTTAATAAAATTCTCCAATTTATATGAGAGAACATTTAAGATAAAACATAAAAAAATTCTTGACATTTGTGATTGGATTTATATGAAATTTCCGGATAAGATTAATAATTTACAGGAATTGCGGGATTTAATTATCAATAAATTTGATATGAGTAAGAAATCTGAAGAGTATGAAAGATTTTTAAATGTTTATATTAGAGACCTTATTATGATTGTTCTTAAACTGAAAGAAATTAATGATAGAGAAATTAAGGAACGCTTTGAAATTTACCCTTTTACTCAAGATTTAATAAAAAAGAGAATTGATATAAATGGACGCTCTTTAGATGCCTTAGCAGAAATTATCTTAAAAATGCTTGACCACTTTAAAGAAACATTCCCTAAAAGTTTTCGATTGGAGAGAAAAGGTTTTCAAGATATCTCCAAAAATGAGCAAGTTCAAATAAGACGATTTAAAAATAAGTTCAGATTAGTAATGGATAGTTTTACATTTTTAGTTAAAGGAAAACTGGTTAATATACAATTTAATGGGAAATGCATGAATCCAAATTGTCCAACTCATGCGGATTTTAGATTATTACCGATATTAGAAATACATCACAAAAAGAAATTAAATAAAGAAGAATATGTGAATATCATAGAAGTTCTTCAAACTAATTATACTATAGGAAAGAAACGTTTAGAATCTCAGGAGGGAGGAGTTGAAATATTTTGCAGAGATTGTCATAAACTAAAAACTTTTATTTTTTTTGGGATTTTTAGTAGATTTCTTCAACACGACCTATTATTCGTTGATGAACAGGGAGAACAGCGGTCTGCTGAAGAAATCATAGAGTTAATAGTACAAACCGTTGAAGAACACCTTTCATCGGAAATTAGAAGGAGAAGAGCCAAAAAGATTGAAGGATATAAAACCCATGCTAAAAAAATTGAAAGATATAAAATAGTTAACAAAAAAATGCTCATTAAATGGGTTAAACGACGTGCAGTCATGGAACAAATATGGGGTAAAAATTACACATGTATTGGGTGTGGAAAAGTTTCAATTAACGATAATCTACATTCCTTTGAATTTCATCATGCTAATGCTTTACTTTTTGATGAAAATAATCCAAAAACATATTTTAAAAAAAAATTTGAAGAATTAGAAGTTAGGGAAATTATAGAACTGTTAATAATGGAAGAATGCGTTTGTTTGTGTGGAAATTGTCATAGGTTAATTACGGTCAAGCACTTTGAAAACAATGTAGAACGAATCATAGGACGAAAATATGTAAAAGAAGTAAAAAATTATCATGAAAATATACGGAAAAGCATTTTAATGGAATCTACAAGAATAGTTAAAATTAAGAATCTTTTAATAGAAAATGGATTAAAAATTCAAGATACATTAAAAAAAATGGTTAATGAACAAAAAGAAACATGGAAAAAATATATCGTTCAAATCTATTTAGTCTATAAAAGTTCGAGTATAATCTTTACAAGAGTAGAAATAGCTAGGATATTAGGTTATAACGATTCTTGGTTTTTAGAAGCAAGAAAACCACTACAAAAGATGAATTTAATTTCAGTTAAGAATAATTATAAAGCATTCTCTGAGAATTCTTTAACTGAGAAAGGCATTAATACTGCGCGAACAATAATTAAAGATTGGAAAACAAATCACGCTAAGGAATATCAAAGATTTTTAAATTATTATAATTTATCAGATTAAATAAATTTTTTAAAGTATTTTTTGATATAATATTAAATAAAAAGATATATTATAAGAAATTTTAAATTAGAGATGTTATCATGCCTATAATGGAATATGATGGCAAAAAACCTCAAATAAGCGAGAACAGTTATGTCTCAGCAAACGCCACACTGATAGGTGATGTTCGAATCAATGACAACGCAATTATATGGCCCGGTACAATTCTTCGTGCTGAAAAATCTACAATCAATATTGGTGAATACACCACAGTTTTTAATGGTGTTATCCTATTTACGCGCTCTCCTAAGAGTCCAATTCATATTGGACGATATTGCATAATAGAAACGGGAGTTACTCTTTTAGGGTGCTTTTTGGAAGATTATGTTCAAATTATGGAAGGAACATTGGTTTTTGAAGAAAGCTCCATTGGGGAAGGAGCAATTATTTTAAACAAAAGTCAAGTACCTCCAGGATTGACAATTCCAGCTAGAGCGGTATTGAAGGGAATTCCTGTAGAAACGATAAGAGAACAGACTCGAAACGATATTTTAAAACAAAAAGAAAGAGCAGAGCATTATTCTCAACTTTTTATAAGGATAAAACAAGAACTTCCAAATGCTCAAAGTTATGTTTTAACTCTTCCAGATTTTCTAAAAATATTATTAGAAAAATAAAAAAAGAATTTAGATATTAATATTTAATTTTTTTATCAGTTCTTTATATCTCGAACGTAGTGTTACTTCAGTTACCCCCACCAAATTCGCAATTTCTTTCTGACTTACCCTTTTATTCATTATTTTTGAAACTAGATATAACGCTCCTGCACATAGCCCTTTTGGATCTTTACCGCTTGTAGAAAATTTAGAAATAAATGATCGTAAAAGATTAATCGTTGTTTTCTCAGTTTTTGCGTCTAAATTTAATTCTGCGATATATCTGGGTATGAGAGAAATAGGATCTGTTGACGGTACTTTTAAATTTAACTCTCTAATTAATGTTCTATAGCATCTCCTCACATTTTTAGCACTTACATTTGTTTGCTCTAAAATTTCTTGGAGCGTTCTAGGTATCTGTTTTTCTCTACAAGCAAAATAGAGGCAGGCTGCAACCATTCCGTTAATAGACCTTCCCCGGAGAAGTTTTCTCTTAAAAGCTTTAATATAGAGTCTTATGGCACTTTTCTTTATGTGATTTGGAAGATTCAAATTAGAAGCAATTCTTTTTAATTCAGTTGTAGCGATTAACATGTTTCGTTTATCCCATGTCATCCGAGAATTCCATTTAGCAGCTCTCTTTAAGTCAGGATTTTTAATACTATTTTTATCTATAATTGTACTTAAACCCATATCTGGCAATAATATTGAAATTGGAGAACCCGTTCTTTCTCTACTTTCTTTTTCTTGTTTTGTAAAAGCTCTTTTCCCAGAATGAGATATATCTAAAGTTCTTTCGCTTATTACAAGACCACATTGCCTGCAAACAATCTCTCCCTTTTCTGGTATTGAAATAATTTTCCCACTACATTCAGGACATAAATTTGATAAATCATTTATACTTGTTTCTATTTCCATTTTATTAACCTCATTTTTTTTGTAAAATTTTAAAAAATCTTGCTGTTATATTCAAATGAATTATTTAACCCTGTAATTAACAATAAAAACATGCTGATTTTAAAACTATTAATATCGTAATACCATAATGTGACTGAAATCAACTAATTCCCGTGATGCAAACTAATATTAGGTAATATAAATATTTAAATGTTTTGGTTTAATGGGAAATATGTGGGTTTTTGTATAGAATTATTCAATTTAAAATTTTTAATTGGAAGAGAAATTATTATTTATTTTTATTTTTTTATTTATTTTTAAAAAAAAGTTTAGTTTAAATTAGAAAAAAAAAAAAAATTATTACTATAAAAAGTTATTACTATAAAAAGTGAATGACTATTGACAAATGAAGAGATATTTCAAATCTTTATAACGACAACAGTCGTAACTATTTTTAGTTTACTTCTGAACAAAATCTTGGGATTGGGTTCAGATAATCGGAAAATGTTTAAAAATAAGATTTGTGTTTTACAAGAAAGACTAGAAAAGGCACAAGAACGCAACGATTCCGAGTCTTTAAAGAAACAACGAATCGAAACACATAACTTAACAAAAACAATAATTACTAGGCAATTCATTCCTGCGGGTGTTAGATGCATAATTTTTTTA
>JAUXAJ010000060.1 GCA_030620005.1 Promethearchaeota archaeon
GGTATATACTTACGAAGAGAGTTTACTCTTTCTAAACAAATTCAGAAAGCGAGAATTTATATTTGTGGCTTGGGGCTTTACGAACTTCGAATAAATGGTAAGAGAATAGGAGACCGACTCTTGGATCCTGCTTGCACGGATTATAATAAGATAGCCTTGTATTCAACATACGATGTAACCGATTCCTTGCGTAAAGAAAACGCAATAGGAGTGATCTTAGGGAATGGAAGATGTCTTGAAAATTTTAGATTTGATTTTCCGAAGCTAATCGTGCAGTTGAAAATTCATTACATGGATGGAACTGACGAATTAATATGTTCTGATGAAACTTGGAAGATATCTAATGGGCCGATTTTGCAAAATGGTATATATTTTGGAGAAATATACGATGCTCGATTGGAAATGGCAGGATGGGACGCGCCAAATCATGACGACAATTCATGGGATAAAGCATTTCCCATCGATGGACCTGACCTTACTTCTCAAATGATACAACCAGTTCGAGTTTCCAAAATTCTTGACGCTAAAAGCATTTATAGTCCCAAACCTGGTTTGTACGTATACGATTTTGGTCAAAATTTTGCTGGGTTTGTTAGGTTAAAAGTTCACGGTCCAAGAGGATGTGAAATATCAATGAGGTTCTCAGAAATCGTTAACGATGACGGCACGCTTAATACAGCTACTAACGGTGGAGCACCGGCAACTGATGTGTATATTTTAAAGGGTGAGGACGAGGAGGTCTTTGAACCACATTTCACTTATCATGGTTTTCGATTTGTTGAGGTTAGAGGATTTCCAGGAGTTCCTACTATTGAAAATATCAAGGGTCTTTTTTTTCATACTGACGTGGAAAAAACTGGAAGTTTTAACTGTTCCAATGATCTGATTAATCAAATTCATAAGAACATAATTTGGGGTCAACTAAGTAATCTAATACACATTCCGACCGATTGCCCGCAGCGAGATGAGCGACACGGGTGGATGGGTGATGCGCAACTTACTGCTGAAGAGGCAATTTTCAATTTTGATATGGCACAATTTTACTCAAAATTTTTAGAAGACATTAAATTAAGCCAAAAGGAAGATGGCAGCCTTTCAGACGTGGTTCCACCATATTGGTCTTTTTATCCCTCAGATCCTGCTTGGGGTACTGCTTACGCTACTTTAATTTGGAATCTTTATTGGTATTACAATGATATAAGGGTAATTGAGATACATTATAACTCATTAAAAAAATATGTTAATTTTCTTGCTTCAAATGCTGAAGAGCACATATTATATAAATATGGGAAGTTTGGCGATTGGTGTCCTCCATCAAGCATTACATCAAGAAAGACTCCCGTTGAACTTACATCAACGTGGTATTACTATCACGACACGCTGTTATTCTCAAGATTCGCTCAAATTTTAGGAAAAGAACGAGATCATTATGAATTCTTAAAAAGATCTGAAGAGATTAAGGAAGCTTTCAATAAAAAATTTCTAGGTTCAGGGAGCTATGAAATTCCCCGATTATCTATGGTAGATCGAACAATTAGTCAAACTTCAAACGTTTTACCATTATTTTTAGACATGGTTCCAGAAAAGAAAAAGAGAAGAGTAATCTCTACATTATTACAGGGCGTAATTCAAGATCACGATTATCACGTGGACACAGGGATCGTTGGTACAAGATATTTATTGGATGTATTAACTGATAATGGTCATCCTGACGTCGTTTACAAAATAGTCAACCAAAAAAGTTATCCTGGATGGGGTTACATGATTGTGGAAGGTGCTACAACTCTATGGGAACGCTGGGAAAAGTTAGAAGGCGGTGGAATGAACTCTCATAACCATATCATGCTTGGCACCGTTGATACGTGGTTCTACAAAACTCTCGCTGGAATTAAATCAGAAGAGCCCGCATGGAAAAAATTGAGGATAAAACCGTTCTTAGCTAAAGATTTAAAACATGTAGGAGCGTCTCTAAGAACAATCAGGGGTTTCATTCACGTATCATGGGAAAAACACGATGGTCTTGTAAAACTTTTAGTTGAAATTCCTGTAGGATGTTCAGCAGATCTTTATATTCCTATAGAAAAGAATGAATCAACTATTAAGGAAAAAGAAATTACAATCTGGAAAAATGGAACCTCACAGCAATCCATTTCAGGAGCCTTGTTTAAAGAAACTCAAGAAAATCACGTCATGTATGAAATTGGTTCAGGATTATATCAATTTACAATTTCAATAAAATGAATTATTGCTTAGAAGCCTAAAAAGCACGACCCAAAGAAACTTTTTTTTCTAATATTTATTATTCTTACTCCATTCTGGAAAAATTGCAAAACTACATTAATTTTTATATAAGAAATATGATATCTTTATTAAAATATTAAGATATAAATATATAGGAAATTTTTTTAAGAAAAAATTAAATTTTAAATCGCATTCGTAATTTTGGTGAATATAATTAAGCAAATTGCCCTAAAGTTTCTGATTCTTGGAGATGGAAGTGTCGGAAAAACTACATTACTTCATAGATATGTGAAAAGAGAATTCATAGATACAACCACAATGACGATTGGAGTAGAATTTTTGAATAAAGTAGTGACCATAGAATCAGTGAAGTGTCAGTTAATCTTATGGGATATAACGGGGCAGGCTCGTTTCAGACATGTTATTGAAAAGTACCTAAAAGGAGCAAGCGGAGTTTTATTACTATTTGACATTACCAACATGACAAGTTTTGTAAATATTGAGAAATGGATACATCTCTTAAGAAAATATTACGAAGAACCTTCGGTTATTCTTATAGCAGCAAAATGCGACCTCGAAAAAGAATTTTCAGTAGTTAGCGAGTTATACGCCAAACGGCAAGTAGAACGTTTTAACATGATTGATATTGTTAAAACTTCTTCTAAATCTGGATTAAACGTTGATCTTGCTTTTGAAACTTTAATTAAACACGTGCTAAAATTGAAAACTTTTATTTAAAATTCAGTTCTTCACGTGTTTTTTATTAAATTATTGGAAAAAAAAAATCTAAACAGAAACCTTATTATACTTTTTGTACGTTAATAACCTTCCAATTATTTATAAAATATTATCAACGAATAGTTGATACAATAAAAACTTATTAAAACGATTAAATTTTTATTAGAATCATTGGTTCATGCAAATCATGCGTGGTATTCAAATAATGTAAAAAGGTAAAGTCTTCATGTTTCGAGAAAAAATAGAAAAAAATTCCCTCGTTTTATATTTTGTTATCAGTTATGTTATAATGATTGTTTGTGTAGTTCTTCAATTAGTTTTTAACATTCTTAGCTTTTCACACGTGAGTTTTACTGTCCAGGGATTTATACTATGGGTTTTCATGGTTTTTAGTCCTACGATTTCAGCCACGATTATAACTGGTATTGTTAGTGGATGGACGGGAATTAAAACCTTGTATAAAGGATTTTCGATTTGGAAAGTGGGATTTATTTGGTATTTTGCGGCATTTTTATTTCTCATCGGTCCACTTGCTGCAGGCTTTTTTTACGCTATTTTTGGAGGAGAATCCCCCGGAATTGACCCCAATCTAACAATTCAGATATTCATATCTTCCATGATATTTGGATTGTTTTCTGGTCCTCTAAGTGAAGAAACTGGTTGGCGAGGTTTTGCCTTGCCAAGACTTGAAGCTAAATATGGTGCTCTTGTATCCAGTCTCATTTTGGGCATAATATGGACGTTCTGGCACCTACCACTATATTTTGTACCTGGTTCTTCGCAAGTTGGAATTCCATTTCCGATATACATGATTCTCGTTGTTTCCATAGCAATTATAATGACCTGGGCATACAATAATACAAAAGGGAGTTTAATCATAACTATATTGATACATTTCTGTTTTAATTTCAGTAGTGTATTAGTTACATCGATGTTAGGATTAATACCCATGACGGTATTTTTCATCGTTGGTGGGGCGATGATCGTTGCTTATTTGATAGTAATTATAATGCATGGAGGTCCTGAAAAGCTTTCACGAAAACCAGACGAAGAAATGCCTTTTAAAAAAATTATAATGAAAAATTTTGAAGAAAAATAGAATTGTGAACAATTCTTGATCTTGAAAGTAATTAATTATCTGCTAAACATCTAGAATGTATTTGGATTTACAAACAATGTCTTTTTTCATGCAGTTGGAGAAGCATTAATTCAAGACTATGAATATTCATTGAATAGTATACATAGAATTTGAAAAGAGAGGGAAGTCTAAAAAGAAAAGATTAAGGATGAGCATTGTTCCAAAGAAAGAGAATTTTGAACCGTCTTTAGAGTTTGATAATAGAAGATATGAAATTTTATTGAATATTGAAGAGACTCTCAACCAAGCATCTTATTATTAAATAAATACAATCTTTTTGTAATTTGGGTTTCATTTTTTTATTATTATTATTAATATATGTTCAATCAAATAACTAAAGGACTATATTAACATAATTGAAAAATCTTTTCTGAATTTTAGCTCATTTTATATTTTTAATCAGGTTGCTGGATAAAAAATATATTCTCTCAAATTACCTAGTTCCCTTTCAGCAGCATATGGTATGAAACTATTATCAACGCACAACTCATAAAATTCTTGAATATTATTTTCAGTAGTAGGATAATCTATTATTAATACGACTTTATTTGCTTCCAAGGCTTTATTTAAATTATTTAAACCCTTTTCTCTCCAAGATTCTGTAGTTCGGGCATTATCATTGAAAAATAAATCTTCACGCCCAATTCCATCAATATTATTTAAATATTTAGAATTTAGCAGGAGTTCGTTTCCATTTTGTACAAAAACAGCAAAATCAAAACCTGATTTAGCTTTAACGTAATTAGAAATGTTTACAACAAAATTCACCATGTACAGATCTGCGTGTGGAATCGTTTTTTGATAATATTCATAAGCATCAATAATGTCCATGTAAATCCCGTCAAAACCAGCGTTAATAATTTTATCCAAATATTTAAAAATGACCTTTTGCCAGCCATGCTTCCAATATTTTACTTTGTAATTCCCTTCCCAATCTGGGTTTTCAATATCTAACCAATCTGGAGCAGCCGCTTCTGGAACTCCATCATTATTGCTATCCCATTTATTCTCCCAATAAAATCGATAGTTTTCAGCTTCTCCAATACTAATATACGAGATTAGAAGTTTTTCACATTCCCCACTAGATTTCATTGTGGTTACAGCATTTCTCGAATATTCACCAGATTCTTCCCCGTTTGAAGAAAAATCTATGATTACAAAATCATATTTGGAATCTACTACACTTTCAACCCTAATATCTTGAAGATAGTAAGCAAAATCATCAATTATTTTTCCACTTATAAAAAATTGTGTTCTTTCATCGTTTTGGAATATAACTACAATAATAACGAATGATCCCGCTGATAAGCCGATTAATATAATTAGAAATAGAGCTAAAATTGTTTTTTTGTTCATTACAAAACTAATAGAATACATATTTTTATTCTTTTTCTCAATTTTATAAATATATTTAATCAAATCTTTAATGGATAGCGTTAACATAATTTTTAAGAAAAAACTTTTCTTTTTTAAAGGATTTTAATAAGCATGCCAGATGAGTCTGATTTTAAAAATTACAAAACGATTGAGGAATTTGGTAAAACCGTGGAAGGGTCAAGATATTATCACGATTTATATTTAAAGGCAGTAAATCATCCAATAAGACGAAAAATTCTACATGTCGTAAACGATGCGAAAAGAATTTCAAAAAATGCCCTGATAAAAAGGCTCATTGAAGATGATGTTATTGACGACGAGAAAGTGTTCAAATATAACATTGATTTTTTAATAAAAGCACTTTGCATAAATCCAAGCAAGGATGAGAAAGTCCTTGATATTTATTACGAGATAACTCAAGCAGGAAAAGTGGTTGAATACTACGAGGAAAAAAATTAAATAATTTCTATTTATTTAAAATATTTCTCAAAACAAGAACAACAAGGAATTCCAAAATTTAGGTTTAACTTTCGCAATTTTTTATTTTTTACGCTTAAATTCATAAATCTTACTAGATCTCCGACTAATTTTTGTTTTCCCTCATCAATATAATATTCTTTTAGATTATTACTGTGATTTCTTCCCTTGCATACTGGACATTTTGAATAAAAATCAACAAACTTGCGCAGATTTTCCTTTTCTTTATAAGTTAGGTTTTTAAGTCTAATATGAAGTTTATTGCCAAATAAATCTGTCAAATTATCTAACTCGTAAAACATTTCTTCTCTTAATTGATTGGCACTGCTATCAATCGTGTCTTCTTCTTTTAAATCTAAATGTGTGTCAGAATGAGCCGAATAAATGTCATTTTGACCGTATTTTTCAAAATATTTTAGAATTTCGTTAAAAAGGAGCAATGGTTTGCCATTCTTTTCTGTTGAATGCTTTTCACTCACGAATTACCAGCAAATTTTATTCTTGAAATGATTTATTTGTACAATTTTTAAATAAAAATTCAAATTAAAATATTTAATTATGCTATCTTAAAAAATACATCGTTCAACCAAATAATTCGTCCATTACTTTAGAATCATAAAAATGACTTAACGAGATTCACTTTTAAATTATAAACGATATTTATTTTAAATTACTCTTTTTCTACTTATCAAATAAAGATTAATAAATGATAGAAAATCGAGGCATGAATAATGAATGATGAACATCAAAATTCTAAAAAAAGAACAGTATCGCACTCTGTCATGTTAAAAGCTGTAAATCATCCGATTAGAAGAAAAATGTTAGAGATCGTGAACGAAAATAATTTCATTAAAAAGGATGACTTTTTAAAACGGCTTATCGAGGATGACATTATCGCAGATGAAGGAACTTTTGATTATAACACGAATTTTCTAATCCAAGCGCAGTGTATCATAGCACATCAAGATGATAATTCAGACGAAATTAGTTACGAAATTACACGAGCTGGAAAAGTAATAGAACATTATGAATAAGCTAAATTGTATAAAAATTCACTAATTTCTATTAAAAAAAATGTTAACTGCTTCTGGATTAGATTAAGTTCTTTAATAATTTAAATAGTCCTTTAAATTCAGAAAAAATCTTTAGCAAAAAATAGATATTATTTTTTAATTATTAAATATTTATGCAATTGAAAAAGAAAAAAGTACGCCATTGTCGAAAGACGGGTGTACTGGTGGAAATCCGCCACCGACATTAAAAAAACGGATTAATGCAAACTAGAACAAAAACAAAGTAGTTAGAAAGAAAATAACATGATTGAGCTCTTAACGCATTTTAACGTGAAACTATACGATAAAAATTCTATAGAAAAATGGGAACTTCCAAAAGGAATTAAAGAGCAAATAGGTATAGATGAGCACGATTTTTTTTTGCTAACAAATTCAAAGGAAGGAAAACACGGTAAAAAACACGTTCATTTTTCGGTTTATCCAATTAAACACAAAAATGTAAATCTTCTAGAAGTTGAGGTTCCTTCTATTCTTCCTAAAATTTTACATCACACTTTAGAATGTATTAAGAAAAAAGGATATGATATAATAACATCAACAGGTTTTTGCACGCATGAGAATATCTGCCATTTTGGAGTTTTTTTTTCAAATTCAATCGAAGGAGAAAAAGAGGACTTGATTTTAATGGTAAAAAGCATGGAAAATATTGATTCTGTTAATATTTTTACTTTTTCGTGCGAAAAACAATAGAAAACTTAAAGAAGTTTAATAAGAGAATTCGTATTAATACCATTTTTTCTAGAAATTTACCAGAAAGCATCTTTAAGCTTTTGTAGCGTCATTTCTAAAGAATCTTGAATATTTTGTTCAAAACTCGAAAACATGGAGATATCACCATCCCAATTATCTAGGATGTGTTCTGGAAATAGTTCAAAAAATCTATTGACAATGCTATTTAATTCATTCATGACCTTTTTGACCTTAACTTTTATGGATGAATTTGCAATAAAGAGAAAACTTTTATGTTTTAATATGGTAAATCGTTTATCTTGCAATTCGAAATTTGAGAGCCCGCCCCTTTCAAGCTCTTCGGCGAATGAATTTAAAGCGCTCATGAGTCCACCAAAAAGCTGATCGTCCAATTTATCGTTAAAAACCCTGTGATAAACGGTAATTCCACCTTCAGTCAGAATCCAGATGTCTTGCAGAACTTTTGCCAAGAATAATCCCCGTTATGATCTAAATTTTATACTATTATTTCTAAAAATATCATGGAAATATGAATTAATAAAATTGATTAAATTAAAAGTTATTATTTTATATTCTAAATTATAGTAGTTTTTTAAACAATTAAACTAATTCTAATTTTTGCTGATTATTTAATTCTACTTCATGTGTGATCTCATTTTTCGTCAAATTTAATGCTGACGTGTTGTTAGTCATTCTACTAAATCACCCGGGATATTCTGAATTTGTTCATGTAGCTTGGATTTTCTTCAGATTATTTTATATTTACTCGTATTTCTCCTTAATCTGCTAAATTGGATGATTAAATGAATTGGAAAGAGAAAATCTAAATATTATTAATTTAAAATAAGTGAAAATGTTTTTCATTTCGATTAAATAAATCGTCTTTTTTAGATTTAGTCAATCTTTTAATATTCATTACTTTAGATTTAGCAAAATATTCGAAGTCAAATTCAACATCATCTCCAGCATTCTTGCCGTGTATCGGCATTAAGCGCGCTGTTAAAGGTTTATCGTGAGTAAGAGAAATAATGCAAACATCTAGCAAAATATAAAACAATTCTCTTTCTGTTATATCACCTGGCAAGGGAACACAATCAAGACCGGTCCCACAGATCGTTGAATATAATAGAAGTGATTCCAAATTAAGTTTATTTTCTGCTGCTCTTTTCGCGATCGTAAAATCTTCCAATACTGGTTGCATGAATCCGGAAAAACCTATAACCTTTTCTTTCTTCGGAATACAATTCTTAATTAAAGCAACTCCAATTAAACTTCCAGAAACACCAAAATATTCAAAATTTAACTTTTCGATTGCCGTTCCAATACTTCTCTCCAACGTAGGATACGGTGCTGGAGAAAAGTCAATACCGTTAAAATCAATATTGAATTTATTACCTATCTTTTCAGCAATATTAGTAATAAGCTCGTAAATCTCGCTAAATTTGGACTTTAAGTTTATCTTAGCATCTGTTAAACCTTTAGCCTTTTCAAATACATTTACAACTTCATCTGCAGACTCAAGAGCCACCGAAAAAATCGGTTTTTTGGACGAATGATAAGCTGAAGGGAAAAAAGGCGTGTCAGGTTCGACATTTGAAGAAAGACAGAATTTTAAATTGTTGAAAGGATCTGGTTCTGCAAGATTTTTTATGATTTTTGCGCTTAATTTTAAGGCGGTTAAGTCAATACCATTTTTAGTAGAGGCAACATTTAAAGAAGAGAAGAAATTATCCCATTTTTTCAAGAAATTTGGCAAATTAATGGATAAAAGTATTTCAAGATCTTCAAAACTAATCTGTCCATCTATCACAGCAGCACAACACGCGAAATAATCAAAACCGTGCTTTTTGCAACTTAGTCTTAAGTCGGAAATTTGTTGTTCTAAAAAAATCATATCATCGTTCAAACTTTTTCCACATTTCACCCCGTTAAAAATAGGCTGAGAGCAAAATCTTCTTGTTTCTACCTGAATATTACTTTTTTCAAATTCATCTATAAGTTCACTACAAAGATTTGAGAAAATATAAAGTTTATCTTCCAAGTAGTTATCAATATTCACATTTTTATTGAAAAATGGGATATTTTCCCCTACGGTAATAGCTCTAATCTTCATGACAAATCGTTTAATACAATGTGTAAATAGTAATAAAAAGTATTAGAAAAAGAAAATATTTTATGTAATTTATATCATTTCTTCTACAATCCTATTATGTTTAGCATGGCAGAACTTGCCGCTCCAGCAAATATACCAACGACCAAAAAGGTATTTAAAAGGACAGCACTAAAATTTTCTGTCTTGTAATAAATAACTCCATTCATTAGAGAAGCAAATAAATACGCCAAAAACATTGCGCAGAAAACTGGTCCAACCCAATAGTACATGTAAGTAAGAAAGAATAGATAGAATTGAATAGGAAAAGATATTGCCATGACAATGTAAGTTTGCACTTTTCGAGATTTCAGGAAATTTAACGAGGGAAATATTATCTTTCTGTAAAATATTTCCATTGAAATGTATAATGGAAGCATCATTATTGTTAACAAGAAAGCAATTAAGTCTGGAGGATAAAATAGGGAAAATGGGTAAGACAAAGCAATTATGAAGTACGCTCCTAAAAATAATGCCGAGGAAAAAATAGCGTATATTAAATCTCGTTTTTTCAATTGTGATTTTGCTATTTCTCTCAAATTCTTATCAAGAATGTTCGCTTTACCATTAAATTTCCGGGAAATTAGTTCATAGATTACATAAATCAAAATCATCAATATTGGTATGATTAATAAAGATGACCAGCCAAATAAGCTTGAACATGTGAGCCAAATCCCGAAGAATATGACAATTGATAAGCCAAGCTTCAAAACTTGGGTCTTTTTGTTTAATTTTTCTTCAGAAGCCTCTATAGTTTCAGATTTATTTTTTCCAAGAACACGTTTCGAACTAAACACCATGATGGAAATAACCGAAGTCGAGAAAGCGATATATGTTAGTATCATCAAAATTAATGTTCCAAGCCACGAGAATGTTATCGGTCCATTTTTGGTAGTTGCCCCGAAAAAGATTTTTTCATACCACTTAATTGTTTCGATCATGACTTCATCAGCAATGAGATAATGCGCGCTAATCGGTATTGGTTCTGTCAGAGTCACGACAGTACATCCTGTCAATTTTTGTGCTATTAAAGCGTGTTTTTCGTAGCTTACCGTGCCATCGTTAACATGATGGATTATCAATAAATTCTTAGGACGACTTGGGCTGATAATATTCGTAGGGTTATAAAAACCTATGCTAGGCGAATCAACAACACCCGCCCACGATACAGTAGCAGAAAAACGATTGTCCAACATTCCATTCATTATTACAACAAGACCTCCCAGAGAATGTCCCACTAATCCGATTTGAGACGGATCAATTTGATTTTTATAAATATCCAATAATTCAATAGCATCCAATAATTTGGAACAATCCTTAGCCATTGCAGGAGCACCTGTTTCAGGATCGATATTTGAAAGAGAACCTCCACTTTCTCCATGTCCTTGATAATCTATTGTCGCAACAAAAAAACCTCTTTTTGTTAATTCAAGCGCAACTCTAATATCAATATCCTTTTGCCATTGGCTACCGTGAGCATATATTACTAAAGGATGTTTCTCTTGGAAATCTAGTTTTTTTACGGGGTGATATAAATTTGCGTGCATTTTCGCTCCTGCAGATTCAAATTGAACTCTTTCGTAATAAACATAACTCTGAAATCGAAAAATACATAAAAGAGTTGTCGAGACCGCTAGAAATAAGATTGGTATTATTAATAAAATTGTTCTTGTTGATTTTTTTTTCATGATTTTAACCACCATTTAAATAAAAAAAGTATATTTTATTTTAAGGTAAATTCAATATGTAAGTTTTCACTTTTGTTTCTAATAAATATATCTGTTTGAAAAAAATATTTAATACAATTGGTTTAGAATTATATAATAGCATTACTATAATAATTGTAATATCTCAAAAATAAAAGGTGAAACAAACTGTGAGTGAAATTATTAATGTCTCGTTGTCTATTTGTGGTGCTGCTGCGGGCATCTACGGTGCTATTCGGGCGTGGTTATCGAATCGACAAATGAAGCAAATAGAGGGAGAAAAACTAGCAACAAAGCTGAATATTGATGTTAACTACGAATTAATAGAATCTGATAAAGAAAAGTTGTGCCAATGTGTTATAAAATGGACTAATTTAGGTTTAGCAAATATTAAAATAATAAAACTGAACATCGACGCTCGAGATCGTGAAGATGAAATGCGTAATAGTTATATCCCACCAGAAAATAACCTTGAATCTACATTCAAGCCTCTTTCAAGAAAAATTGAAAATTTAGAGCTTATAGCAATAAATAATCACAAATTAGTTAATTTCTCAAATAATAAAGAAAAGGGAGAAGTAAAGATTTACAGAAGCGATCCAATATATGGACTGGAATTGAGCTCTCGACAGAAACGACAATTGAAGGAAAAAGGAGAAGAAGTGGAGATTGATCCTTTAAGAATAAAAAAAAATATTTCAGACTACATTAAAAAAAAAGCGACAAGGCTACAAGAAATCTATTCAAGAATTGGAACAGATGGATTCAAAAACGAATTAAAAAAATTCTTATTTCACGAAACGCTTGTAAAAGAATTGCGAGGTATTCAGCTATTTCCCGAGGAAACTCGACAACAAGAATTTTTTTTAAGATATGAAGGTGAAGGAGTAATCTATCTTAACGTAGAAAGCGCCACAATACGTTTACAATTGAAAAACATTGATAGCATAGAAAAATATAAATTGATTGCAGATGAAATTATCGATTCAATTGAATTAACAAGCTCAATGATTAAAAAATTTGAGGATAATTTAAAATTAATAATAACTCCAGCGGCAATGGAAATTCACAAGCAAAAATCAAACTTATTAATTTACTTAAAATAAATGATGAGGAAATTATAGTGAAGCCAAAAGTAAAACATTTAGGAATGCTCCGAGGTTTATTAAGGGAAGAGATTGATATCGAGAAGGCATATGAATTCTTACAAGCTGAAAGAAAGAAATGGAGACTTACTTATAAGAAGGTTCTTAAAGAATGAAGTGATATGGTGATAGCAATCATATCATCAATTATTTCTTGCTTATAATCAGATTCCGCAGCATTAACAATTAATAATTACTTAAAATAAAAAAATTTTTCAACTATTTATTATGGCTATTAGAATATTGGGTCAAAGATTTCCAAGAATGTCATCAATTACTTTCTTTAAATTAAGTGCGAGTTCTGAATGAGCATTTCCGCACTTTTCTAATATTATTTTTCCTTGTTCTGCGTAAGACTTTTGTTTTTCCACTGACCAAATGTCAATATTCATGTCCATGAGGTTGTCGATGCGATCTGCCATTTTAATGATTTTAGCCTCTTTAGATGTTGTATCTAGGGATTTTAACCATTCCTCTTTTTTGCCATTTTTTGGTTTGGTTAGCTCCTTTACAATAGACGCAACTTTATCCCCAAAGTACTTTCTTATTTCTTCCAAACTAACGCCTGTATCTTCGACAAGGTCGTGAAAAAGCGCCGCTATCATCATTTCCTCACAATTGAATTCTGAAAATCCTGCTGCCCTGAGGATTGAAACAATTCTTAGTGGGTGTACTAGATAAGGAGTTTTTTTGTCTTTTCTAAGAGTAATACCATGATTTTTAGCGGCAAATGTTAAAGCCTTCCAATAATTTGAAAATTCTTTCATAGTTCATCTAACGAAATTTTTTCTTTTAATTCCTTTTGATCTTGAATAGCGCGTTCAAATTCGTTTGGCTTTATGGGCCCTAGGCGTTCTATATCTGATTTAAACTCTGAAATAATTTTAGCAAATTTTTCGCCTTCTCCTGCAGATATACTTTCAATTCTTACACGCTTTTCGTTAATTTTGGCTTCAGCGATTATTTCTTTAATGCTTTCGTATCGCGTTTTTGCTTTAATAAAGCCAGTCTCATAATGGCAATCTTGGGGGTAACAACCTGCAATTAAGACTCCATCTGCTCCGTTAAAAAAGCTTTCGAATACTAACGATGGATCAAGCATTGCTGTACACATTATGTGGATGATTCGTACGTTAGTTGGATATGTTATTTTACTTGTACCTGCAAGATCTGCTCCCATATATGAACACCAGTTACATAGAAATGCGATAATTAAGGGTGAATCTGATTTGTTGGCCAATATTGATTTAATTTGGGCCAAGATTTGAGATTTTCTAAATCCCGGGATGTAAAGAGCATTTTCAGGACACATTGCCGCGCAAGCTCCGCATCCAGTACAATTTACCTGAGTAATCTTTAATTTATCATTATCGATTTTTAATGCATTAAACATACATATTTTCTCGCATAACCTACAAAGATTACATCTATCTTTATCAAAATTAACAATATGGGGATCCAACTCTATTTTTTCCCTTGAAAATAACGCTATTGCCTTTGCGGCTGCGCTTTCTGCTTGCGCTATGCTAGAAGGGATGTCTTTCGGTCCTTGGATCATTCCAGCGAGATAAATTCCGCTCATTGAACTCTCGGATGGTCTAATCTTTAAATGCTTTTCCAGTAAGAACCCGTATGGGTCTTGCGATATGTTTAATATTTGGCTTAATTCGTCAGTTCCAATAGCTGGTTCAATTCCAACTGCTAATACTACTAAATCGGCTTTGTTTTCGAAGAGTTTACCTTCAATTACATCCTCACCACGGATTATTAAATCGTCAGATGTATCGCTCTTAAGCACCGCTGAAATATTACTCTTAATAAATCTGACTCCAAAAAGTTTACGAGCACGATTATAAAATTCTTCGCATTGTTTCCCAACTGCTCTAATGTCTATATAATAGACACTTATTTGGGCATCGAAATCTTTCAATAACCCAAGTTGGTTAATTTGCTTTACAACAACATTACAACAAACTTGACTACAATATTCTCGATGAATATGTTGGTTTCTAGAGCCAACACACAAAACAAAAACAATCTTTTTTGGACGAATTCCCTTGGAAGGGAGAACCACTCTTCCACGAGTAGGGCCATCGTTATTAAGCATTCTTTCCATTTGCATTGTAGTAATAACGTCTGGATATTTATGATAATTTAATTCTCCTAATATAGTAGGGTCAAAAACATTATATCCCGTTGCCACTATTATTGAGCCTACTTTCACATTTATTTTAACGGGTTTTTGATCAAAGTCAATAGCGTCTCTTTCTCCACACGCTTGCTGGCACGCTTTGCAACCAATACAATATTCTTCCAATATGTTTGGAAATAAGGGTATTGCTTGGGGAAAAGGAACATCTATAGCTTTTCTAGGAAAAAATGTATCCTTCACATCGATGGGACAAACATCCCGACAAATATCAAAACATCCCACGCATTTATCTTCTACTACATAGCGAGGTTTTTTCACAATTGAGACTTCGAAATTACCTACATGTCCTTTAACTTTTTCTACTTCCGAATAGGTCAATAGCTTAATGTTGTGGTGTTCTTTTACTTGGACCATGAGAGGGCCAAGCACGCAGATGCTACAATCTAAAGTAGGAAAAGTCTTGTCAAATAGAGCCATTTTCCCCCCGATAGTGGGTGCTCTCTCCACTAAATAGACCACGTATCCTGCGTCGGCAATTACTATGGCGGCTTTAATTCCTGATATTCCACCTCCAATTATCAATGCTGCGGGTGTAACTTTTGAGTATTGTAATTCCAAAGGCTCTAAAAGCTTTACCCGTTCTATTGCCATTGTAATTTGATCAATCGCTTTTCGAGTAGCTTTTTCGGGCTCATCAGCATGAACCCATGAATTTTGCTCGCGAATATTAGCAAAAGATATTAAAAATCTGTTAATACCTGCTTGTTCAATGGTTTTTTGAAACAATAAGCCGTGTAGTTTGAACGAACAAGCAGCAATAATAACTCGATCAATTTTGTTTTCTTTTATTCCCGTGATAATGTTTTTTAACCCTAATTCTGAACACAAGTATTGATCTCCTAAGACTAAAACGTCGGGAGATTTTATAAAATGTTCTTTTAATTTATTTGTATCAATAACACCGCTAATATTACTTCCGCAATCGCAAATGAATAATCCTATCTTCAAAGCATGTTCCTCAAATAATTGCTAAGTTTTCTATGAATTATATATTATGGATATTTTTAATTTCTCTTCATTTTTAGAAAAATTATACATTTTTTAAACCTATAAATTTAAATTAAAACTTACCTAAGAAAGCAAAAATGTCAAGTAAGAATAATAATTAGGAAGTAATATCTTTTGGGAGAAATTTGTACATTTTAAATATATCAAAATCATTTCTTTTCATTTCCAAAAAATATTTTTTTTCAATTTCATGCTCTAATTGCCCCCACTTTAAGATTTCTTCTCTTGAATGAAATTTCCCTCTATTCTCAAGAGAATTTTGAAGAGCAGAACATTTTATAGAATAATCTTTTATGTTAGAAAAGTGTTCTAACATTTGTACCCAAAAAGGGAAGATTTTGCACTGCATGGGTCTGGCTTTATGAACTGTACACTTATTCTTATCTAAAAAACTGCACCGGTCATCATCTCCAATGAATTTAAAACCTAAAGTTTGAAATTTATAATTGCAACCCCTTTTTGCGCCCGGTTCTTTCCAATAAAAAGAATCCTCGATAATTTTAAGATATTTTCTCGCGAACTTTCTTAAACCGGCTTTATTTTTATAACCTAAAAATTTTGTTAGACGACTAATGTCATCCATGTACAAGTAAACTTCGCCTTCTTCAAAACCTCGACAACACGCACCGCACATTTCACATGTAAAAAATGTTCCATTTTCAAACTTCTTAGACAGTTTTATGCCTGCTGATGTCAATTTTTGAATCTAATTTCGATATTTTAGTACGATATTAAATGAATAATAGATATAATATTTAAATATTAATCTAATAAAGTATTAACACGAGAGTTTAAGTGAAATAACTATTTGTATTAATAAAATAAATACATTAATAGACTTAAATCAAAATCATGGGTGAAAAACCATTTTAAAATCGAATACTCATTCGCAATTTAACTTAGAATTGATTCTTGAGGATATATCATATTTAGAGGGGATTTTAACAAAAAATAAAATTAGAAACTATAAATATTATGGAAAATGGAAAAAAGATTTTAATATTATTTTCAACAGCAATGATGTAGACGTTCAATTATTTATTATTTTATCTCTTATATACTTTATTGGACATGTTTTTTTAATAAAAAATTGCTTTAATAATAAGGAAGCTTTCAATGAGAGGGAAGTAACATTAAAACACATTAAAGAAATACAGAAAAAAATCAAAATTAATCATCCAAATTTAAATATAATTGATTTTAAATATTTTACTCCCATATTTGAGATATCGGAAAAAGAAGATCTCAGTCGTTTTAATCTCTTAATTAATTCAATATGCCATCATTTATTTAAAATTGACATTCAACCGATTTTTCTTTTTGATTTCCTCATTCAAAATGTTTTATCGCCTGTTTTAAGACATAAAGCTGGTCAATTTTATACACCACCATTTTTAGTTAAAAAAATGATAAAAGAATCATATAAATTTGGAGAAAAAGTTTTAGATCCTTGTTGCGGTACGGGAAATTTCTTAATTGAAATTATAAAAAAAATTCTGACTTCTAAAAAACCTGATGAATTAAAAATAAAGGCGATAAATAGTATATATGGTTATGATATCAATCCAATTTCAGTTTTTATCACTAAAGTGAACTTTATATATTTATTAAAAGAATTATCATTAGATTTTAATTTAAACCTTTTTGTTGTTGATTCATTATTCCCAGAAAAAAAAAATCCAGAGATAAAATTCGATTTAATTATTGGAAATCCACCTTGGTATACATTACGAGATATTCAATCTTTAACATATCAAAATAAGATAAAAAGTTTAGCGAACGATTTAGAAATAAAGCCATTGCCTAAAAATGTATTAAATATAGAAATATCGTCAATTTTTTTTTATCAAGCAAGCAAACTATACATGAAAAACTATGCGAAAATTTTTTTTGTAATGACCAAGGGAGTAATAACGGGTTCTCATACTTCTCGATTCCGTAATTTCTTTGGATTTAAAAGTATTAAAGTATGGACATTCAGCAAAGCTATTGAAAAAGTATTCAACATTGATTTTATATGTATATTTGCTCAAAAATCAGAAAAAAATATAAAAATATTGTTAAAGGAAATTCCATCGTATCATTTTAATGTAAAACGGAAAAACCAAACCATTGATTATTATAAAGAACTCGAATTGAAACTAAAAAAAATTGAAATTTTAGTACCCTACTCAATCGAATACAAGGGGAATAGAATATATTCAAAAAAATTCATCTCAAAAAAAAAGAATGATCAATTAATCACAACAGACACAAGTTTTTACAAGAAACTATTTCACAAAGATGCGGATTTAAATCCTAGGAATTTAATTTTTATAAAACATAAAAAAATAGGTGATAATTTAGCTAAGATTAGTCCAGATGAAAGAATTTTTAAACGAGCTAAAGATCCCTGGATAAAAAAAGAATTCTGCGACGAGATTATTGAGGAAAAGTATTTGTTTAAGGTTATTAAAAGCACTGAATTAGTTAGATTTTACATCTACGACTTTTATCATGTTTTTCTACCACTTTCAAAGGACGATCTAAGCTTTAAGTACGATGAATTAACGACGCATGCTTTAAGTTTTTACGATAAAATCAATAAAATTTACGTTAATCTTAAAAAAGAGACTACAAAGCACGATTCCCTCATGGATAACTTAAACCGATGGGGTAAATTGATAAATCAAAGGCAGTTATCACCAATCAAGGTTGTTTACAATAATTCCGGTTCAATTCTTAATTCTGCTGTTATCAAAGGTGACTTTTTAGTAACCGGTGACTTAAGCTTTTACGATACTAATAATCTCGATGAAGCTTATTATATAACTGCAATCTTGAATTCGCCAATACTTACTAAACAAATTCAAATTAAAAAGAGTTCAAGACATATCTTTAAAATCCCGTTTGAATTCCCAATTCCAAAATATAATTTCAAGAATGAAAACCATCAGAATTTAGCTAAATTGGGACAAAAATGTAGTTCAATTGTGCAATCTACAGTTGATAATATACTAATAAGCTGCACAAAAAGACCTTCAAAACTTAAAATTCAAAAGATCCTAAATAATATATTAGAAAGTACTTTAGTAAAAATTGACAAGATTATAATATCAGAACTTAAAAAAATAGCAAATTTATAGATTTTAATGGAATAAGATGATATTATCCATTTATGAATTAAGCTATTTTAGTTTGGTAATAGTCAAATTTGTAAGTGGTTATAATACGCGTTTTTTAAAAAAAATCCCAATTCAATTAAAAAATTTATAAGAAAAGCCATTTATATAAACTATTGTATTATTAATTATTATTATTTTAATATTAAGATTTATCTATAATTCAAAATCATAAAAAAAATGAATTAAAAAAAGGGATGGTAAAATTACGGAAGAAGAAAAAGATAAATTAACAGAGGCACTTGACAAGCTTAAAGATTTACGAGATCAAGGAATTCTTTCTCAAGAAGAATTTGAAAATAAAGAAGAAGAAATAAAAACGAGGATATATAAATTATTCATTTATAAAGAGTATGAAGATGCAATTAATAAGCTCAGAGAATTACGGGATTTGGGCATTTTAACTCCAGAAGAATATGAGAAAAAAGAAAGTGAAATTTTAAATAAAAAAGGAATTGAACAAAAACCTGTTGAAGAGGGTGTTGTTGAGAAGAGGCCTATTGAAGAGAGCCCTGCAGTAATCCGCGCTGCAGATATAAGTTTTGCTGAGCCTGACGCCTCAGATACTGAACCAGAAGTTTCTGACGCTATTGAAGGAGGAACTGCATCAAACTTGGTTGATTATAAAGGTATTCAGATCCCTCCTAGTGAGTTAAGAACTCTTGAGAACTTTGAATACATTATTGGAAAAGAATTTACATGTGTCGATGCTACTAACGAAAACACTCAAATGGGCTTTACAGTTAAAGATGATAGGATTTCAGAACTTGGATTAAGCAGATGCGGTTTAGAAAAAATTCCAGACTCAATAGGTCAACTCAAATGGCTTAAAAAATTATATTTGAAGGATAATAAATTAACATTTCTTCCAGAAACTATTGGTGAACTTGAAAAGCTAGAAACCTTAGATTTAAGTTTTAATGAAATCAAAACACTTCCAAATTCATTTACTAAATTAATAAAACTCCAATACCTTCATCTACGTTTAAATCAACTGCAACGGCTTCCAGTAAATTTTGGGAATCTCAGATTACTTAAATC
>JAUXAJ010000155.1 GCA_030620005.1 Promethearchaeota archaeon
GGAACATAAAGGACAGATTAATCCTTCTTTAGAATCCCAATAAGTGTAAATTGTAGGTGCTTTAATTTCGGAAGGTTTTGCTGGCATTAAGTAACATAAGGATTTCACGAAGATAAATCTTTCTATCGAATAAAACGACCCAAAACATTTTTGTCGGGTGAGTATAGTTTATCACTTAAGTTTTTTTTAACATTTGTTCTTTAACGCTTCAATTAATATGTTTGGCGCAACATCCGGTTCAGCAAAATAGACACCCGCGTTGCGAATTTCTAAATCGTTCATTAAGATTTTAACTTCTTATCTATCCATGATTTGATTCCTTTTGTAGGTAAAGCGAATGCCCCCTCGAGTTCTTTCTTTAATGACAATCCTTGGAGGTTGGCTATTTAATCGTATTTCAGCATTAAATAACTCTTTCCTAATTCTATATAAGTTCGTAAGGTTAATAGTTCCATCTTCCCGAAAACAAATTAGAATTAAAATTTTACCCAAAACTTTAAAAAAATAAATAATAATTATAAAAGTAAAAAATAAGCTTGTGAGATGCATTAAATGTTTTCTATAATAATAGCCTCGGAAACGCCACCACCATCACAGAGAGTGGCAAGACCATAAGATACGCTTCTTTTTTTCATCTCGTGAATTAAGGTCACGATTATTCTTGCTCCCGTACATCCTACTGGATGACCTAATCCAATTCCAGAGCCATTAACGTTGGTTTTATCAAAATCCCAGTTGAGCTGTTGAGCACATGCCACATATTGCGCTGCGAAGGCTTCGTTACATTCGATTAAATCGATGTCTTTCTGTTCCATATTGGCTTGTTTGAGCGCAACAGGAACCGAATAAGAGGGACCCATGCCCATGTATTTCGGGTCGTTTCCTACTTTCGAAATGGTCTTAATTTTAGCTAAAGGCGTTAAACCTAATTCTTGTGCTCTTCCTACAGTGGACAGCAAGGTCATGCAAGCGCCATCGTTAATCCCAGAGGAATTTCCAGCAGTTACCGTTCCATTCTTTTTAAAAGCAGGCGACAATTTAGCCAATGCTTCTAACGATTGACCGGGTCTAAAATGCTCGTCTTTATCAAATATATATGTTTTCTTTCGAGTTATTACTTCAACAGGAATGATCTCGTCCTTAAATCTACCAGTAACCGTAGCCTTTTCAGCGTTATTTTGAGATCTTACTGCTGCTTCGTCTTGCATCTGTCTCGTAATTCCATATTTTTCTGCAATATATTCAGCTGTCATTCCCATGATGTAGGGGTCGTCATGAGCAAAAACCTTACTTCCAGCGTGTAATCCTTCTATCAAACCGCATTTAATTTCTTTATTGCCCAAACGAGCTCCAAATCGAGCAGAGGGCACGTAATAGGCAACGTTGCTCATGCTTTCAACCCCGCCCGCAAGAACCACGTCTCCATAACCTGTTTGAATATCAACCATTCCTGATCGCACGGCTTCCATCCCCGATGTACACACGCGGTTTATAGTCATTGCTGGAACTTCGCAGGGAATCCCCGCGAGTAGTGCTGCGTTTCTTGCTACATTCATTTCCTCTTGTGGTTCTATACAACATCCGGATTTAACATCAGCAATTATCGCTGGATCAATTCCCGTTGTTTCTAAACAGTCTTTAATTACAATGCTTAATAATTTGCTGGCATTATATGGTAAAAGTGAGCCTCCAAAAGTGCCAATTGCGGTTCTCATTGCATAACAAATCACTATTTCTTTATTATCCATTTTTCAAATCACTTCAATCTTGATATCATGTTATATCTGATTAATATTAGAGTTGATATATTTAATGAATTTTGATTAATTAATTTAATTTTCAAGAGAGTTATTCCTAAAAAAGTTAAATAATTTGGTGCTTGATTAAATGTCGAACGAAAGAGAGGGAAATTGTGCCCTCTAAACTTGAAATAAGTCGAATATATTACTTTTTAAAACTTTTTATCATGGAATCATGAACTCATGACATTATATTTATAGATTTCATGACACCCATAAAGCATTAATTAAAATATGAATAATCCTTTTTTATTTTTAGAAAAATTAAAATACTAAATCAAATTTATAAACAATTTTAGTTTTAACTTTAATAGAATAGAATTTGATTGATCGAACTCTTCTAATTATCACATAATTTGAAATACTCATGGCTTCGCTAGATAATGTTGAAGAAATAAACCTCAAGCTTTGCATTTTGGGGGAAGGAGAAGTTGGTAAGACATCTATTGTAAGTAGTTTTTTAAATAAAGAGTTTCTGGATGTCTACATGCCAACGATTGGTAGCAACATAGAAAAGAAGGAATATGAAATAGGTGCAATTGATTTCTTCGTCAGAATTAACATGTGGGATATTGGAGGCCAACGTAGTTTTAATCCGCTAAATCCAGCGTTTTTCAATAATGTCGATGCTGCGTTATTGGTTTTTGATTTATCAAAACCGAAAGAAACTCTTAAGGATATAGAAAGTGTATATTTAAAACAATTACGTGAACGTTCTGAAGATTGCATAATTCTTTGCGTTGGTAATAAACTTGATTTAATCACTACCATTGACGAATTAAAAGAATTTGAGAATTTATTTGTTGAAAATGACATTCCACTAGTTCTCACGTCTGCATTAACTAAAGAAAATTTGGATGAAATGTTCGAATTAATTATTTACACATTTTTATCAAATTTAAGAGTTAAATATACAGACAAAAAATATCACGGATTAAGTAACATATTTCTCAAGTTAATTGATAAAACTGAAAGTGAACTGAGAAAAATTCTCGTGAGTTTTGACGAGCTTCATTCTTTTACCATAAAAAACAAGCCTACTAAAGTAGTAAAGCGGAAGGTTAAAATAGAACGTGATATTAAAGAAATAAGGGCTGAAAACTATCAAATTCTACAAGCGCAATTGAGAAAATTTGATTTTATTAAAAAAAAAATAAATGACCTTTACGATTGGAATTTGGGAGAAATAAACGATTTAATTATTAGTTTAAAAAATACTCCAATCGATTCTCTTGTTAAATCAATAGACAATTTTTCTCGTAAAATAAAAGTTTTAAAAGATAAATTTCAATCTGATTTAGATTCACTGCTTAAATCTGAAATGAGCACGCTTAAACTTCAAGGAATGATATCTAAATAGAATGGTAAAAACCTAAGGTGAACGATTATATCTAAGGCGAGAGCAAATAGACCAACCAAAACTGAGAAACAAATAATCGCAGAGTTTAACAAAAACATGGTAAGGATTGAGAATTTAATATTGAGTTTAAAAAAAGCTCCAATAGGTAAACTTGTAGAGTCTATTGAAATGACCTCAAAAAAACTCAACCAAATGAAAGTTAATTTTGAATCAAGCTACAAATTATTATTAAATAAAAAAAAAAATGCAATTAATAAACCTCAAGGAAAATTAGGTGAATAATATCCCAAAAAACGAAGTATCTGTAAAGGAATTTAAAAAATTATTGGATCAAGTTAAAAAAATGGATAAAAAATATGCTGCTCAAGGCAAGGATCTTGCGACGCAAGTTAATATGTTAGATAAAGCCTCAGGTTCAAAAATAAAGACCCAAAATTTTGCTTTTGATAAAAAAATCGCTAATATGGGAATTGAAATTGACAATAAAATGAAACAAAACGCAAATAACAACGAAAAGCAATTTAACATACTAAATCATAATAGTGAAACGCTAAGAAGTGAGAATGGATTATTAAGAAGAGAAATCCAATTAATTCAACGGAACGTTCAAGAACACATAAAAACTCAAGAAGAAATCATCATGGAAATGATTCACAAATTCCACGATGAGAACATGAGACAAAACCAGGTTTTTACTTTGAAATTAGAAGACATTAGAAACGAACTAGACGTGATGAAAATATCTTTTACTTTAAGCGATAAACAACTCATTGGAAAATTAAGCAAATTAATACGAGATGAATTATCGGACGTACTAAGAGAAAGAGAAAAAGAAGTATTAATGAAAATGTGGATTAGCGAGTTAAGAGGGATTATTAAAGATTTCGATAAATTAAAGAAAACTCGTTCTAAAGAATTTAACATTCGAATAAACGAGATCGCTGATACTATTGAGTTATTTAAAGAAAAGCTAGCACAATAATTTGTTTTCTCCATGACCACTCAAGAAAGCACCATCTCTTTAGGAAGGTGATGAATTGAGCTTGAGAAGAATTCACTAAATCAACACACTCTTCATTGATAAACTTGTACTTACCTCATGTTAACAATTCCTTCTTTTTGGTCGGATAACCAACGACTACAAGAAGAAATGGAATTATACCCTCGGAGCGACAGGAAATCAAGCCTTTGGAGAAAGTGTAAGGCTCTACACGATTCCCGAATCTTGTCGAGCTGTTTTCCGTGAATTAAAAATCCACTTGCTTTATTTAGCTAGTGTTAGTTCAAGAAGAAAAGATCTGCAAAAAAAAAATAAAAATAATTAAGTAAATTTAAAGAAATTAATCTCGAAGAGGCGGCACATACACTGTTCTCATGCCTTCCAATAAAGATATTGCACCTTCAGGACAAAAATGTGCACAGATTCCGCATCCTAAACAAATATCTTTGTTTACTTCTGCAATGTCATTATCGTTTAAATTTATTGCGTCTACCATGCATTTTTCCGTGCATGTTCCACATCCAACGCAAGCATCTCCGTTAACGCTTGCTAAATAATTCGTGGAATTAATTAATGGGATCACTCCCTCGCGCCATAACCCAAAAGTGGCACAACAATCTTTACAACAATTACATATGCTCGTTTCTGTTTTTGAAATATCTGAATGAGGGTGAAAGGCTTTATGGATCAAACCTGCTTCTTCAGAAGCTTTTAGCAGTTCTAAAGCCTTTTCTTTTGTTATCATACGTTGAAAACCTTGTTCTACCGTATACCGTGCTGATTTTCCAAATGTAAGGCAATTTTCTCTAAGTTCTGTTTGTTTGCAAGAATTTCCCAATAGATCTTCGTGTTGCCTACAAAAACAGTAGCCAACAGCGATATCGTCGAATTTTTCGATCAATTCTTCAACCGTTTTAGTTATAACAATGTGTTCTTCTGGAACTTCTACTTCTTCATTAATGGAAATTTGAAGTTCTTTTCCGGAAACGCCTTTACCAGTGAACGGAATGGTCCGATCTATAGGTGGTAAATTATTAAATATTGGTAAGAACATGTCGTAATTATCGTGAATCACTTCTTTTGCTTCGTCAAACAATTTTTTGAATAATACAGCCAGTCTTTTCTCTTCTTCCGTGTATTTGATTTTTTTCATGAATATGTATTCGAAAGACCCCACCATTTCTTATTCGAAAGGGCCCACCATTTCGAAATATAAGAGGAAGGAGCCTATAAACCATCACGCCTTTAGAACTTGGTTGATTAAAAATTAATCCCTTTTTCGCTAATTTTTCAATCTTTTTCAAAATTTCTTCTTCTGGTAATTTGCTGCTTTTCTTTAACTGCACCATAGTCTGTGATAACTTTCTTCTGAAAGCTATTATGAAATCTAAATCGTCCTCATCGAGCAGGTACTTTAAGATTTCCATTAATGTGTCAGTTAAAGGAAACGGCAAAATTCCCGCCTTAATTATGGTTTGAGCAGCTTTTTTATATTTTACTTCTGACATTTTTTTCAATTTATTTTATCATTATATTATTTATTATAAAAAATAGAATTTTTTTTATCATTATAATTTATTATAAAAAATAGAATTTTTTTTATCATTAATAATCTTGAAAAATTAAACCAAAACACATATATATAAAAAAAAAGAAGAGTTACTTGCGATAGACACCATACTTGAATACAGCATCCGTCATAGCTTTTACATTTTCGTGCTTTGCCTCGTCAGGAATTCCAGACACACCACCATCTAATATATACCCCCCTCCTTCCATGCATCCCTCTAGATGTTTCTTAACATAATCTTCTACTTGTTGAGGTTTTCCAGCTACTAATAGAGAAGCGGGTACGTTTCCGCGAATGCAGGCGTAATCTCCAAACATTTCTTTCGCTTTAATAATATCTGTTTTGTCAAACCAGTAAATTAATTTTCCTTTATGCTGCTTGGCAAATTCTTCTAAGTACTCCAATCGTTCGTTGTATCCCCCTTCAAAGAAAGGTTCGGGTATAAATCCTTGTTCAATAAGTTTTTCCATGACTTTTGTCAAGGAAGGCCAATAAAATTCTTCAAATTGTTCGGGACTCATGAATCCATCAGCACCCCTGTGCAACGGAATGAAGATGACTTTCGTTCCTGGAGCCAACTTTCCAAAATCAAGCGTGAAATCAATTGTGGGCTGAATGAACATATCAATCATCTTTTTTAATTCTTCTGGCCTTCTGTACATGTCAAGCATGCTCCCGCGCATGCCTCTTAACATATCTCCGACGACATCAAACGGCGCAATTGAAACATTGAATGATGATACGGGATACCCTAATTTTTTCATTGCTTTTTCGTAATTGCCCATGACGCTGAATAAACTGAAAAATGATTTTGTTCCTTCTCCTATTGCTTTCATCATCTTCATCGTGTTTGGAGAACTAAAGAAAACGGGAATTGATATGGTAGACATTGTCCCATATCCTAAAGCAACTAAGTTAGGGAATTCAGAAAACGCCTTTAGGTTCTCATTATGACGCGGTAATATTTTTCGAATCATAAAACCAGTTGGGTCTGAAAAAAAATCGTTATATTCGTCAGCTTTCATGTATTCTCCTTCTACAAATTGAAAAGGCTGGTTATCGTTTAATCGTTGTTCCTCGTTTTTAGCGCCAGGCCATTTTAAAGTCTTTACTCCTAAAGCGTCATACATTCGACCAAAGCCAAGAACTAGAAGTGACGGCATTTGATCCCAATTATACTGGCTGAACACTTCGATAGCAGCTTCACTTAGCTTCTCGGGTTCGTACATTGCTTCTTTATGTGATAATCCCTTTTGAAGTGCAGGATAAAAATGTACAAATGGTGCTATCGGAACTCTATCAGGCTCTTTTAAGGCTATTGCATCATTATATCTTTGATTCCGTTCTTTAAATAATTCTCGTGGCTTTTTTTCGCTCGTTTTAATTACACCTCAATCCATTTAGTTGCTAAATTTACAGCTTCAACCGCACTTTCTCCAAATGCATCTGCTCCTACATATTCTACAATATTTTCGTCAATAGTACCCCCTCCAATCATGATTTTAACAGAATCTCTCAAGCCAGCATCTTTTAGTTTTTGAATCGTTTCTTTCATCGAATCAAACGCAAGGGTTAGAAAACCGCTAAGAGCTAAGACTTTAGGTTTGAAATCTCTCATGCTTTCAATGAATTTTTCAGCAGGAACATCCACGCCTAAATCCAATACATCAAATCCATTTGCGTCTAACATGAATTTTACGACATCCTTTCCAATATCGTGAATATCTCCTGCCACGGTTCCTAAAAGCACTTTACCTCTTCCTTCTTCTTGCTTTCTCGAGTCTTTTAATCTTGGTGATAGCTGTTCAAAAATATCGCGTAAAATTTCTCCGGACATTATCAAATCTGGAAGGAAATATTCCTTAGTTTCAAATTTTTTGCCAATCTGTTTCATGGCTTGTTTCACATCATTCATGATTTTTAGTGGATCTTCGTTACTTTCAAGTTTCTTCTTTAAGATTTCTTTAACATTGTTTTCATTTAATTCTACTATTTCAGATATAAAATCAGACATCTTAAATCGTTCACCTTTTTCATTTTTATATTTTATAAAATATGATTAAAGGAACTATTGTTTTTTAACAATATAAATGTTTTTTCAATTAATAAATGCCAATTAATTAGCTAGTAGTGAGTAAAAAATCTGAACTAAGGTAAACGCATCATTATCGTAATCCTAGTTCACGCAGCATATCTCTAATTGCTGTCTTTTTCTCTCCCTTTAAATCGTACCATAAAAGCATGATCAAGCATGCGATAAAATAAAAGATAATGGGGATTAGTTCTATGAATTAATTTCCACTTATTATTTTTTTCATCCTATTAAGATTTAAGTAAAGTTCTTAGAAGAAATTTCAAATATATACCTAAAAAATTAATCAGATATAAAGAAGAAATATATGAAAATTAAAGGTAAACCTATAATATTTTAAAGGAAAAAACAAATTCTACATTAAACGATATAACATGAACTTATCAATTTTAGAAGTGTATAAAAATGGAAGAGTTTTCAAGAAAACCTAAATATGTGAATAAGGACGAGATGCACGAAGCCATAGGTCGCATACTTTGGGGGAAAAATGGAAAGAAATATTCAATGCGTCGCTTGATATTTGCGTTTATGAAGAAGAAAATAAAGGGAGGTAAAAAATAAAGATGGGTTCTAAAGACGAACTGGTTGAGACCGTTGTTGAATTGGAGGAACTAAAATCTTATTCGCTTGTAAAGCAATTACTAGAGGAAGGTACTGACCCAAAAGAAATTATCGAAGCATTATGTAAGGGAGTGGAAATTATCGGAGAGAAATTTAGTAAAAAAGAATATTTTTTAACCGAGTTAGTAATGGCAGGAGAAATATTTCAACAATCCGCAAAGATCCTCGAACCTGCTCTAAAGGCGGACCAGAAAAGTGAAAAAGCGTTAGGTGTAGTTGTCATGGGAACTGTAAAAGGAGATGTTCACGATATAGGAAAGAATATTTTTGTTACCTTGCTTCAGTCAAAGGGTTATGAAGTCCACGATTTGGGTGTGGATGTGCCTCCTGAAAATTTTATAATAAAGGTCAAAGAGACTAATGCTAAAATCGTGGGTTATTCCGGATTACTTACAGTGGCTCTCGAATCAATGAAGGAAACAACAGAACAGTTAAAGGCTGCAGGCTTGAGAGAAAAAGTTAAAATAATAATAGGAGGGCTTCCAGTTGATGAAATGTGGATGAAAGAGGTGGGTGCCGATGCATTTACCGATAATGCGTTCGAGGGTGTAAAGATGGTAAATAATTGGATTAAGGGGGATAAGAATGAAACCGATTAAAGAAGAAGCCATGACTTCGGTTGAAAGAATAATAACCGCAATGCAATTAAAGGAGCCTGATAGAGTTCCCGTGTGGCCTTTAATTGATTTCCTTCCCGTTTACTATTATGACATAACTGCTCAAGAAATGATAGAGGATCCAGATAAATCTCAAGCAGCAATGGAATGGATTTATCACGAGTTAGGAGGCTTTGACATAGCAATGGCAGGTGGAGGGATGTACATGCAATATGTGAATCCTTTCCCTGATATCTTTTCAATTTTTTATCTGGATTGGAGATTACCGGGTCGGATGTTGCCCGTAAATGCTTCTCCTCAGCTTTTTGAAAGAGCTCTCGACGATCCGTTTATAACAGAAAAAGACTACGACAAAATCATTGAAAAAGGATTACTTTGGTTGGCGAACTTTGAAAGGGGAAGCATGAAAGACATGATGAAATTAAGCAAGATTGGACCAAAAGTGGCTGAAAATACAGTGAAGTGGTGGACTCAATTTAAAGTGCCCACTTTTAACGATGGAGCAGCGATACCTCCTTTTGATCTTTTGTCAGTATTCAGGGGAGCCACGAATTTCATGAAAGATATCTACAGGTATCCCGATAAAATAATAGAAGTAAGCGATTTCTTGATAGATAACTTGATTCTAATGGGTGAATTCGGACCTTCCCAGATGGGAGGAAAGACCATACTTGTAGGATCAGCAAGAGCGAGCGCAGATTTCATCTCAGAAAAACATTTCGAGCAACTATTTTGGCCGTATTTTAAGAAAATGGTGACCAAATATGTAACAGATGGATTCATTGTTCAACTTCACATGGATACAAATTGGACAGATCGTTTACACTACTTTAAAGAACTACCTAAAGGCAAGATTTACTTACACATGGACGAAAGGACGGATATTTTCAAGGCAAAAGAAATCTTAGGGGATCACATGTGCATTGAAGGAAATTTAAAGCCTTCTTTATTTAAGTTAGGTACTCCAAAACAAATAGAAGACGAGACCAAGAAAATTATTGATGGATGTGCTGAGGGAGGAGGTCTTTTTGTCGGATCGGAAATCCCAGATGACGCAAAATTAGAAAATGTGAAAGCAATGATAGACACTTGTAAAACTCATGGAGTTTATCGAAAATAATTTTTTTTTTTTTTTTAAGAATAAACACTTAGATGTTATAAACATTTTAGAGGTTTTAGAGGGGAGAATAAATTGGAATCAGGTCTTAAAGATTCATTCAAATCCGGAATAATGGGAGCAATTATGGGATTTATAATGAGTTTTTTGATAAATTTACTTATAATACCATTTCCATCTGATGCAATAATAAATGCAATAAATCATGGCATAACAGGCGTTATTAGTGGATTTATGGGAGGATTCATGGGGATGTTCATGTATTTTAAAATGGTTGGCAAGAAAAAGTCGGAATAAATTTAATATTTACTTTTTTTTTTGTTAATTTTCCATCGCAGTGGTCTATTAAGCGCACTTTTAACCTCTTAAAGTTATTTCGCTCCTTGTAATCTCAATTCTTTTTTCTTTTCCGTTTACTCTCAAGGTTTTAAAAATGTCTAAGAAGAAGACATGGTAAGTGCAATTTGTTTACAACACAGCAAATTATCACCAATGAGTTTAAACTAATGTGAGAGATAAAAAATTTGATGAAAAGTGAAAAGGCAACCGAGGAGCTTAGTAATTCACTGGCGTCTACAGAGAAAGAATATATTTGAATTAAAATGAATGCTCAAGTGGTCATAATAAAAAGTGAACTCATGATTTTAACTAAGTTCAATATAGAGCTTTTGTCCTTCAATAAGGACGATTTCTTTAGATAAAATAATTTCGACACTCTTTTTTCCATTTATAAACGATAATCTTGCTTCAATAGTGATTGCTTCTCCATTTTTTAGAAAAACAACACATTTATTGCATTTTACCGGTGTGAAATCTCCCAAGGCACCAAGATTAATTGAATTTAATTCAAATCTTCCGTGATAAACAACGCACGTGAACTCAAATTTCCCTTCAGCGTATTTTTGGCATGCCTGACCCCAAGCTTTAGAAGTAATAAAAAAAGTTTGAAAATTCTTAGAATTTATTTTTGGCTTAATTGTAAATTGTTTAATCTTAACTGAATAAGAAACTCCCGTTAACGCATGGAGTAGTGTCCAGGACGACATTGGTCTAACGTAATGATCACCACATTCAACTTCGTTCCATGGACTCCTGTGTGTCCCATCATATCGATTTCGAATGGCCTGAATGATTTTAAGGGCATCGTTAACTTTTCCCGTGTAAATGCATAACGCGGCAACTTCGTACTCGATCCCAGTCCATACTTCATCGCTATATAAAGTAGGAACTGAAGGTTTATGACCACGAGGCCAAGTACAATTCATCAAACCAGAATCATTGGGAGAGGCAAAAATTCTAGGTGTCTGGGTAATCCCTTGGAGGGAATCCTTGAAATTGTATTTAATAATTGATTCGATGGCCTTATCAACATGATCAGGGGGTAATATGTATCCAAAACCGAGATTAAATGCCCACCACTGACCCATTAATTGATCTGAATGACATCCAATACCATATTGATGTTTATCGATTTCATTCTCATCGTATTTCTGGACGTAATATTCTCCATTCCAACATTCTTCATCTAAAATTTTCCTTCCTGAATCATATATATTTCTGCATTTTTCTACCCAATCAGGCGAATTTAATTTTTTTGCAATCTGCTCGCAAGCTAAAAGTGAAACTAAATATAACAATCCGATAAAAGTATTAATACCGTGTATTTCACAGTCATAAGTGTTAGGTTGAGAACCGTATATCACGCCTTTCGATTCAATATCAAGGTTTTTAAAGACATATTCCATCAATTTTTTAATATTAAGCCAGGATTTTGTTAAAAACTCAAGATCTCCCGTAATGAGAAAGTCTCGATACATTTTTAAAACCATTCCGAACATTCCGTCGATAGCAGGGGGCACGTCCCCTTGATTT